>DAOUWT010000008.1 GCA_030666985.1 Chloroflexota bacterium | reverse complement strand
ATCCCGACATGGCAGACCTCCGAGGTTTTTGGGGTGCAAACCTCGGAGGTCTTGGCTAAGGGAGTGAATAATTACCCTATCTTTTGAGAATATTACCCTCTATCCCACAAGCAAATAACTAACTTACTTAATACAATGCCTCACAAACCTCTCTTTGCCGGCCTGATGGTCGATGAATATGATAACGCTATTGAAGTTGCCTATGTAGGCCATGAACCCTGCTACGTGGTAGATGATGCCGGCTTCAAACGCCATATCCCCTCCCATGAAGTAGACCTACAAGTGCTAGAACACATGAGAAGCATGATGCAAGGCCACGAAGATATTATCAGCGAACAGGCGGCAAAAATGCTCGGGCAAGAAGATATTTTCTCGCGCGCCATCCTCAAAGAGCAAATAGAAAACATCGACCAGCAATTCGAGCAGGTTTTAGAAACCGGCATCCCCGAAGATGCCCGCGCCTACATGGGCATGATGGGTTTTAGAATAATCATAAACTTTCACGGTGAAGTATTAGAAGTCAAGCAACCGGGCATGATAGACCCCAATGAGTAAATAATATGATGACACCTAATAATATTATCGATGCTAACGATTCCAACTTCGACTATTACGTCTTAGCCTATTCTCAAAAGAAACCTGTGGTAGTGGATTTTTGGGCCAAGTGGAGCGAAACCAGCAAGACACTCACCCCTCTCTTGGAGCAACTAACCGACAAAAACAAGGGAGCCTTCCGCCTGGTCAAGGTGAACGTGGAGGACAACCCCCAACTCACCCAACGCTACAACATCTACAACATCCCCACCGTTAAAGCCTTCCAAAATGGTCACATCATGGGAGAATTCAACGGAGTAAAATCCAAGCAACAAATTCGAGAATTCATTGACCAAATAGTGCCAAGCCCTGATGCCCTCCTCCTGGAAAAAGCGCAGAGCCTGCTGAATATGGAGAAATGGGCCGAGGCGGAAGAGACCTCCCGAGAAGTGCTCGATAAACATCCCGCCCAACCCACGGCACGCCTAATCCTCGCCAAAAGCCTGCTGGGGCAAGATCAAAGCGCAGAAGCCCTTCAGCACCTCCAAAACTTTCCCCCCAGCCCAGAGTACAGGTACGCCGAAAAACTCCGGCCCCTCGCCCAAACCTTGGCAGACTTCAAAGAGGCAGGAGCCACCCCGACCACAAAAGTGGACGCCATTTACTATAGAGCGCTACGGCTGATCGGGATGGGAAACATCCCGGCCGCTTTGGACGGCTTGCTAGATGTCTTGCGGGCAAACAAACGTTACGACAATGGAAGAGCCAGACTAGTAGTTTTGGGTTTGTTCACACTTTTAGGCGAGTCTCATCCCATTACCCAAGATTACCGCACAGAGTTGGCAAACATCCTTTTTTGATGTGGATACCACCCCTCAAGGTTTTTCCCCGCTCATGCGTGGCGCAACGCTTGGGGGATCAAAATGCTCGTGGTGCATTGCACCTGCTTTTGGGTGCGTTGCACCACGAGTCTGCCCGTGGGGACCGAACTGCAACGCACTTTCCCAAGTGCAATGCAGTTCTACCACAAATACAATCGCCCTGAATTACCTTATCGTAGACCTTGACCAAATGGCGTGGCTGTGTACAATTAAGCATGTCGCAAAACACGGGGCGGTGGCGGAATTGGCAGACGCAGGGGACTTAAAATCCCCCGGTTTATCCATGTGGGTTCGATTCCCACCCGCCCCACTATACCAAGGACACTTCGGCGCACTGCACTAAAGTGCGCCTTTGTATTTCCACTGGTCTCCCAGGTTTTTTAGTTTGGAGGAAATTTTATGATCACCTTTATTTTTCTAGCCATTACAGCAGCAATTGCCTTGTTTCTGTGCCCAGTCATCGTACTTGTTAGCATCACCGGGTATATCGAAATCGGTTCTCTAAATATCAATTTAGCCAACCTGGAAGAAAAATGGCGGGTGATTATCGGCGCAGCGGGATTGGTTCTATGGCTGGCGGCCTATATTCCCTTGGTCAGTTTGGCTGGCAAACTGGTGGATTTGCAGGCCGCATCCCATCTGGCAACGCCGACGCTCGTAGCTGGTGAGCCGTCCGCTCCAACACAGCCACCCGCTCCCGCGCCAAGCAAAACCGCCCCCCCAGCCACGCCAACCCACACCTCCACGCCCTCCCCCACGGAGACGCCCACCCTCACTCCCACAGAAACGGTCACGGCCGGGCCCTCCCCCACCCCTATCCCGGTAGAGAAGGTGCTAGGGCCTGAAGGGGTCTATAACATGGGAAGTTCCTACAGCGAAGCCCGTAATTTTTATCCCGTGCATGACGTTTACACAGACCAGTTTTATATTGACAAGTACGAAGTAAGCAATGCTCAATATGCCCAATGCGTTGAAGCCAGAGTATGCTCGGCGCCCGCCCTGTCCAGCAGCAATACGCGGGAACACTACTTTGACAATTTGGACGAGTACGGGAATTATCCCGTGGTCTATGTGACATGGGATGATGCTCAAACTTTCTGCCAGTGGCGGGGCGACCGCTTACCCACCGAGGCCGAATGGGAGAAGGCCGCCAAATGGCATCCCGCCAGCGGGATCACGAGCTTTTATCCTTGGGGAGACCAAATCCCCGATGCCTCCAGGGCGAACTTCCGATCAGAAGACACCCTAGAAGTCGGCCAATTCCCTGAAGGGGCAAGCTTTATTGGGGTGCATGATATGGCGGGTAATGTACTTGAATGGGTTGCAGATATTTTCGGTTCAACCTATTACGAATTCTCACCAGAACGCAATCCCACAGGGCCTATGGTTTCCGAGGGAGAGCGCGTGCTGCGCGGAGGGGGCTGGAGCAACACTTATAACTCTGATTTGTGGACTTTCTGGCGCTACCATCAGGAACCAGACATCGCCTCAGATAATGTGGGGTTCAGATGCGCCAGCGATAATGCCCCGTAATAGCAGTAAATCACTTACGTAAGGAAGGTACAAAAAAACAACTATCCCAGAACCTGAGTGAAACGTGAAGGCGTGAAGCGTAAAATCATGTTTTCACGTTTCAAGTCTTCACGAAATTGGGATGCTTTGAAATTTGCCACTCCCTAAGCAAAAGAAGCGGCTTCACGCCGCCTCTTTTTTTGTGATTTAGATGCTCGAACATGTCTATACGAAGGAAAATCTTTCGCGTTCGAGCAGAGTCAACACTCCTTGTGGACTGGCAGGGCAATCGCATTCAGGAAAATCATCAACCCATTCCCAAGGGATAGCAAAGTGTCTCTGACCGAGCGGTAGAGTGCGCACCCGTTTGGTCGGGAGACCTTCACTATCGTATGATTGGCTATATATGCCATATGCAATTGCCTTGTGTGGACTGGGTTCGTGCCCTTGACAGTAAAACCAACTAGCTGTATAATTTTTATCAATAATCATTATCTATAAGTATCTATTCTCTATAGAACAAGAAACTCTTTCGACTACTAAAACGCAAATGGACAACCACCTAGAAGAAATAACAGCTAAAATCAGGGAGCAGGGCTACCGCATGACGCCTCAGCGGATGGCTATACTTAAGGTGTTAATAGGTAATCCTAACCATCCCACCGTAGAACAAATCCACTCTGAGGTAAAAAAAGATTTCCCCATGACCAGCTTGGCAACTACCTATAAAATAGTGCATCTTCTCAAAGAAATGGGGGAAATCCTGGAGATTGACCGTGGTAATGATAAAGCACATTACGATGGCCTCACCTCAGACCCACATCCCCATTTGATTTGCACCCGCTGTCATAGCATCGTTGATATTGATGTTCCCTCTCTGGAAGGACTTCCTCAGGATGTCATCCAGAATTTTGGATACCAGTTTGTGAGCTACCAATTCGATTTCTTGGGCGTATGCCCTAAATGTCAAGACCATGAATGATTTTATGGTCTACCAAATCCGTTGAAATAGGTTTGCGTTTCGATTTCAACGTTCTTTAACGTGCTTTAGCACGTTTTGTTACCTAGCCCCCGAATTCATTCGGGGCTAGCAGGAGAAAAACATGTTTACCGAAAAACTTCATCAAGCTATGAACGACCAAGTTCACCACGAATTTGAATCTGCTTATATTTACCTATCGATGGCCGCCTATCTTGACGAGGCTAACCTTCCAGGTTTTGCTCATTGGATGAAGATACAGTATCAAGAAGAAGTGGCACACACTTTCAAGTTTTATGATTACATCAATGAACGCGGCGGGCGCGTTGAACTTCAACCTATCGGGCAGCCTCCCATTGAGTTTGATTCACCCCTGCATGTGTTTCAGGCAGCCTTAGCACACGAGCAAAAGATCACCGCAGACATCAACGCCCTTTATGAGCTAGCCCTTGAAGAAAAGGATTACCCCAGCCAAATCTTCTTACAATGGTTCATTGACGAACAAGTCGAGGAAGAGCAGAACGCTGGCGATATTGTTGCTACTCTCAAGATGGTTGGCGACAACCCTCACGCAATATTAATGTTAGATAGAGAATTAGGACAAAGACAGCCTCCGGTTGAGGCCAATGCCGAACAAGCCTAAGTTTTTTAGTAAAAGGAGAAAGATCATGGATAAATGGGAATGCATCGTATGTGGCTATATTTATGACCCTGAAGAAGGCGACCCCGATAGCGGGATTGCCCCCGGCACAGCGTTCGAAGATATACCCGATGATTGGGTTTGTCCCGAATGTGGTGTAGAAAAAGATATGTTCGAGAAAATAGAGTGAGGTGAAATTATGAAAGCCCGCAAGATAAAGGCTGGTATTTATTGGGTAGGGGCCGTGGATTGGGATCGACGCATGTTCGACGACCTCATCCCGCTTCCCGACGGAACCAGTTACAACGCTTACCTGATCCAGGGGAGCGAGAAGACAGCCCTGATAGATACCGTTGAACCCGAAATGTCACACATTCTGTTCAGCCGCCTGAATCAACTGGGCCTTGAGCGCATAGATTACGTCATTGCCAACCACGCCGAGCAGGACCATTCTGGCACGCTCCCGCAGATCTTGGCGCAGCACCCCCAGGCACAGGTCATCTGCACACCCAAATGCAAAACCATGCTCCTAGACTTGGGTTTAGCGCCAGAAGGTCGCATTCTCACCGTAGACGATGGCGCAACCCTATCGCTGGGTGACAGGACTCTCGAATTCATCCACGCCCCCTGGGTGCATTGGCCCGAAACCATGCTGACCTATTTGCAGGAGGACAAGATTCTCTTCCCCTGTGACTTCTTCGGTTCCCACCTGGCAACTACCGACCTGTACGTCACCGACGAGGGACTGGGTTACGAAGCGGCCAAGCGCTACTACGCCGAGATCATGATGCCCTTCCGCAGGATCATTCAGAAAAACCTCAAAAAGGTTCAGGAATACGAAATCTCCCTAATCGCCCCCAGCCACGGCCCCATCTACGACCGGCCAGACTTCATTTTAGATGCCTATCACGATTGGGTGTATAGCGAGCCGAAGAACATAGTCGTGCTGCCCTATATCTCGATGCACGGCAGCACCCGCGAGATGGTTGAGCATCTGGTGGACGCTCTGATCGAAAATGGAGTCACGGTGAAGTTGTTCAATCTGGCCGTCACCGATATTGGTGAACTAGCCATCTCGCTGGTGGATGCCGCCACCATCGTGATCGGATCCCCCACCGTCCTGACCGGCGCGCATCCCAACGTAGTCTACGCTGCTTATCTGGCAAACGCCCTGCGGCCAAAGACCAAGTTCGTCTCGATTGTCGGCTCTTACGGCTGGGGCGGCAAGATGGTGCAGCAACTGGCTGGCCTGATCCCCAACCTAAAGGTGGAGATAATTGATCCGGTCGTGATCAAGGGACGCCCCAAAGCGGAAGATTTCGAGTCGCTGGACAAGCTGGCATCTTCTATCGCAGAAAAACATAAAGGTTTGGAGTAACTATGAAAAAATACATCATCGTAGGTAATGGCATAGCCGGTATAACTGCTGCTCAAACTATTGTGCGAGCTGATGCAAATGCCAAAGTGCATGTACTGGGCCAGGAAGCCTATCCCTACTACCAACGACCGCGTCTCTGGGAACTCATTGCCGGTGAAGCCGAGCAAGACGAACTCTACTTTCGGCCTCTGGAATGGTACAAAACCAAGGGTATCCAAGTTCAAGTTGACGCGCACGTGACGGCGCTAGACACAAACGAACATCTCTTATTGGCCGACGGAACCGAGATGGGCTACGACCGCTTACTACTAGCAACTGGGGCGCGTGCCTTTGTGCCCCCCATTGCAGGAGCAGAAAAGTCTGGCGTCTTCGCGCTGCGTTCTATGGATGACGCTCTGGCGATCACGGAGCAAGCCAAGCGCTCCTCGTCGGCAGCCATCATTGGGGGGGGATTGTTGGGATTGGAAACCGCCCGCGCCCTGCGCAGCGCCGGCCTGGACGTGACCGTGATCGAGTTTGCCCCACGTCTCTTGCCGCGCCAACTGGATACCGAAGGCGCACAAGTTCTCCAATCGCTTTTGGAGGTCCAGGGCCTGCGCATCCTCACCGGTGCCGCGACAGAAACGATCATGGGCGGCGCAAACGCCACGGGCATCCGCCTCAAAGATGGCCGCACGGTGAACGGAGAATTGGTGCTGATCTCAACCGGTATCCGTTCGCGGATTGAGCTGGCCCGGGACGCTGGGCTGGACGTGAATCGCGGCGTGGTCGTTGATGAGCAGCTGCGCACCAGTGCTGCGGATGTCTATGCCGCCGGCGATGTGGCTGAGTTCAACGGCCTTGTCTACGGCATCATCCCCGCCGCAATTGAGCAAGCAAGGGTGGCCGCGGCCAACATGGTTGAACCTGAAAGTGCTGCCTATCAGGGTACTCTCCCCTCCACTGCGCTTAAGGTCGTGGGGGTTGACTTGGCAAGCATTGGCGAAGCTACCGTTTCGGGGGATGAATACGACATCCTCCGGTTCGAGGAACAGGCAACCGGCGTGTACCGCCGCTTAACTCTACGGGATGGCAAGATCGTTGGAGCCATTTTGCTAGGCGGTCCCCAAGATGCACAGATATTGAAGAAGCTGATCGCGTCCGGGCAAGATGTCTCTGCCCACAGTCACCGCCTGTTAGACAAGGATTTTGACCTCCGTTCGCTGCTCAACTCATAGTTTATAAATTCACATCTGTTCTACAAGGAGAAAATATGAAAAAAATGACAGAAGCAAATCTGAAAGCCGCCTTTGCCGGTGAGAGCCAGGCCCACATGAAATACCTGGCATTTGCCGCCAAAGCCGAGAAAGAAGGCTATCCCGAGGCAGCTCGCTTGTTCAAGGCCATTGCCTATGCTGAACAAGTACATGCCATCAATCACCTGAAAGTATTGGGTGGAATTGGGAAAACCGTCGAGAATCTCCAAGCGGCCATTGATGGCGAGAACTACGAGAATGTTGAAATGTACCCAGCCTTTGACGCCGTAGCCAAACTCCAGGGAGAAAAGAAGGCTATACGCAGTTTCCACTATGCACTGGAGGCCGAGAAGATTCACGAAGAGATGTATGGCGATGCCAAAGCGAAAATCGGAGCTGGCGAGGATATTGAAACCGCTTCGGTTCACGTCTGCCCCATCTGCGGGCACACAGCCATCGGCGAAGCCCCAGATAAATGTCCAATTTGCGGGGTGCCTAAAGAAAAGTACAAGGAATTCTAAAAGTACCATGGAGGAAGACTTCCGAAGTTTGCACTACAAAAACTTCGGAAGTCTCAACCTCACCCGGTGCGTCCGCAGTTCAGCGCCATGCTGAACAACCTTCTCTTACCTCAGGACACCCATTTTCAGAACACTATTATCTACAAGGAGTAATCATCATGACCAAACTAAGCGAAACCATCCAATCCGCTGATTGGAAAAAAGAAAAGCACGCTCCCGTCATTGAGTGCCAGGACACGGTCAAAGCCGGCGAGTCGTTTGAGGTGAAGGTTGGCGTGGGAAACGAGATCGCTCACCCCAACACATTAGAGCACCACATCAGTTGGATCACGCTCTACTTCCAGCCCGAAGGCGGCAAATTCCCCTACCAAGTGGGGCACTTTGAGTTCAGCGGACACGGCGCGGGGGACACGTTTACCAACCCCTCGGCGTCTGTCTCGTTGAAAGTTGACAAACCTGGCACGCTCCAGGCTGCGTCATTCTGCAACCTTCACGGTTTGTGGGAAAGCAGCAAAGAGATCGGCATAGGGTAACACAAAATAATTAAGGAGGCATAGAATGGCTGCTTTTACTGCTACCGAAGGGCTAGAAATAGCTATGGAAATCGAAAAGAACGGCGAGGTATTTTATAACGGCATAGCTGCAAAGAGCACCGATCCTGAACTCAAAGCCCTTTTTGCAGAACTGGCGCTCCAAGAGCGTGGACACCACCAGATATTCCAAAATATGCTAGGAAACGTAAAGCCAGCTCCAGGACAATCCGTTGCCGAATACGATCAGTATGAAATTTATCTTAAAGTCGCCTTGGAAAATGCCCTTTTCGCTGGACCAGACAAGGCTCTGAGTCTGGCCAAAGAGGCCGGGGATAGGGAAACCGCCCTCCGTGCTGCCATGGGCTTTGAGAAAGACACCCTCTTATTTTTCTACGACCTGCGAGATATGGTTTCCAAGGCAGACCAGGAAAATATCACTAAAATAATCTTAGAAGAAAAAAAACATATACGCCGCTTGGTGGATATGCTCTAGTACATCCGGCGTAAGTCCTCTGGCGGTTTCTCACCACAAAGAAACAAAGCGCACAAAGTTTTTCTTTCGCTTTACGTACCGTTGGCAACACCGTAATCTCTTGTTTCGGGGAGAGACTGCTTACTCAAGAGTATGCTTCGCTATCGCGAAAAGACGCTCTCACATGGAGTTCTCTTTAGAGGAGTGACATCAACAAGAGAGGTGTCACTTACTATCTAACCACCCTTAAAGTGTTAACTCGATGGTTTAAATATCTCTAAAATTAGGCGGATAATAAGATGTCAACACAAACCTTAAAAACCCGGACTTTAGGCAAGAGTGGCCTCGCCGTTACCGAGATCGGCATTGGCCTGTGGGCCGTAGGTGGCGATGCTTGGGGACCTACCGACGACCAAGATTCTTTAAGTACAATTGACGTCGCCTTAGACACTGGCATAACATTCTTCGACACCGCCGATGTCTATGGCACTGGTCACAGCGAAGAATTGCTAGGCCAAGCGATGAAAGGTCGTCGAGACAAATTCATCGTTGCCACCAAAATTGGCTGGCTGAACTTTGACAGCGAACACAACCAAACTGCCTATAACACAGTAGAAAAACTAATCGCTGGTGTAGAGAGCAACCTGCGCCGCTTGCAGACAGATCACGTGAATATCATTCAAAGCCACATTGACTTTCACGACCCCACGATGGAAATCTTTCTAGAAGGGTTTCAGAAGCTCAAGCGGGATGGCAAAGTGCTGTCCTACGGAGTCAGCACCAGTGACTTCGAGTATCTGAAAGCTTTCAATGCAGATGGCAACTGTGCTACCTTGCAAACCGACTACAGCATCCTCAACCGGACAGCAGAGGCAGAGATCTTTCCATATTGCATGGAAAACAATATTGGAGTCATCGTACGTGGCCCCCTGGCGATGGGCATCCTGACGGGCAAATTTGCCCCCGACACGCAATTCAGAGAAGGCGACTTCCGCCGGCGCTGGCAAGACAATCCAGAGGAATACAAAACCTACCTAGAGGATTTGGCAAAGGTTGAAAAATTACGCCCTCTGGCCAATGATCGTACCATGGCCCAATTAGCACTTCAATTTGTAATAGCCCACCCAGCGGTCACAGTGGTTATCCCCGGCGCCAAGACCACCAAACAACTAAAAGACAATATAGGTGCGGCATTGCTCCCACCACTAACCCAAAAGGAAATAACGCAAATTGACGCCATTACACCGCAGGAAGGTGGACGCAAGGTCTGGCCCGCATAGAAAACAGGTTCTAATTAAAGGAATCGCTAAATGATCAAAAAACAAGCTTTCGGACGTACAGGCCATAAGAGCACACGCACCCTATTTGGAGCAGCCGCCCTCAGCAGAGTGACCCAAGCCGAGGCCGACCGCACATTGGAAGTGCTGTTGGAGTATGGCATCAACCACATAGACACCGCCGCCTCGTATGGCGAAGCGGAGCTGCGTATTGGGCCATGGATGAAGCAGCATCGCCAGAACTTCTTCCTGGCCACCAAGACGGAAGAACGCACGTACCAAGGCGCCTGGGAGGAACTGCGCCGTTCCTTAAAACGCTTGCGTGTGGATTACGTAGATCTGTGGCAGATGCACGTCCTGGTGGACCCGGGGGACTGGGAAACGGCCATGGGGCCAGGCGGTGCTCTGAAAGCGTTCATCGAGGCTCGCGAGCAAGGACTAGTACGCTTCCTGGGCGTGACCGGCCACGGCGTGACTGTCGCCGCTATGCACAAACGCAGCCTAGAGCGTTTTGACTTTGACTCAGTGTTGTTGCCCTACAACTATACCATGATGCAGAACCCTCAATATGCTGCCGATTTCGAGACCCTCCTAGAAATTTGCCAGGAGCGGAATGTAGCCATGCAGGCCATCAAGACCCTTGTCCGCCGGCCATGGGGAGATAAGCCGCAAACCCGCAGCACCTGGTACGAACCATTTGAAGATCAAGCCAATATTGACCAGGCCATACATTGGGCATTAGGCCGTCAGGACATCTTCTTGAACACAGCAGGCGACATCCACCTGCTCCCCAAAGTATTGGACGCCGCCAGCCGCTTCCAATCAGCCCCGTCCGAAGAAGCGATGGCCGAGATGGCCACAAAACTGGAAATGGCGCCGCTATTTATCTAATCAGGAACGCGGTTCCTCTGAGGAACCGCGTTCCTGAGAGAGAATAACGACGGCCGTTCTTTTGTTAATTGCCCTATTTAATTTTTTTAATGAAAATCTTCCCAATAGAGCGGCCCGGAATATCAGCATGACCGGCAATTGAACCAACTATGTCACTTGGGCGGACACCATTAGCCTTTCCGGCGCTGAGAGTCAGGCGTACCATCCCTTCTTCGTGAGACATTTTATCTCGACGATTGGAATTCCGCCCATTATTACCTCTTGAAAGTGCAATGCACCTTATTTTACATTAGAGAGCCTCTCGGAACTTACGGGACAGATTTATCAAGGCACATTTTTTCGTCACTAATTGCACGAATTTTTACCAAAGTTTTTGTCTTCGCTGTGCGTACTCTTTGGTATTCGTACTAATTCGTGGCAAATATTTGTTCAACCCCGTGAAATCCTAAAGGACCACATTGGAGTTAAAACATGGAAATCATACAGACAATTACTCTTCTAGTCGGGATAGTGCTGGCCGCTCTGGGGGGGATGGTAATCCGCTTTTGGCTTGGACGCCGCCGCGTCAACCGCGAACTAGCTGCCGCGCATTATCCCAAAATCAAAGACCTTGGCACTGTGAAGAACTTGACCATTCTCCCGCTCATTGATTGGGAGACCAAAGACCAGAGTCTAACGGGAGAGGCTGGCGTCTCGTACCTGATTCGCGCTGACGAGACCACCATCCTCTTTGATGTGGGGTTTAACGCTCAAAACGAGCATCCCTCTCCGCTCTTACGCAACATGGAAACCTTGGGCGTGAGCGTATCTGAGCTAGATATGGTGGTGATTTCCCATAATCATCTGGATCATGTGGGAGGCATGAGGCACCAACGACAAAAATCCTTTGGCCTCTCTGGCCAGCCGCTTGACTTGAAAAAGCTCCCCGCTTACGTGCCCATCCCGCTCACCCACCCCACGGCAGATGTGTCCACAACGGAAAAACCCCAGCCCCTTGCTCCCGGTGTCGCCACTACGGGAACTATCCCCCGGCAATTGTTTTTCCTGGGATACACGCCAGAGCAATCCCTGGCTGTTAATGTTGAGGGGAAAGGCATCGTCCTCATCGTCGGATGCGGGCACTCCACCCTCCAAGGCATCATTGACCGGGCCAAAATGCTCTTCGATGCTCCCCTCTATGGCATGGTTGGCGGATTACATTACCCGGTGACTGCCTCACGGGAGAAAAAACTGGGATTGCCAATCCAGAGCATTTTGGGCACAGGTAAATGGCCCTGGACGCCCGTCACGTGCGAGGATGTGAAGGAGGCCATTGGCTACCTCAGAGAACGCAACCCGCAACTCGTTTCCCTCTCGGCGCATGATAGCTGCGACTGGAGCATTAACGCTTTTCGGTCAGCTTTTGGGGAGGCTTATAAAGACCTGCTTGTGGGAGAAGAAATTAGCGTCGATTGACAACTTGCGCGTGGTGGACTTGCTTCGCGAAATCAATGTTTGACTTCCTTGAACGTGGACTTTCAAAAACAAAAAAACCCGCCAATCGCACAATACGCAAGCAGCGGGTTTTCCTTTTCTAAAGAGGTGTTTATTTACAACAAACCCACCTTAGCGTTGAATTCCTCGATCAATTCATCCATCTCAGGGATTTGCTGCTGGAAGTTGGTCCAGTACTCATCGTTGTACCATTGTTCCAGAATCTCTTCGTAAGTCTTGCCTTGCTGTTCAATCCAGGTAAAGTACTTCAGGTTGTGCACCCGGCGGCGGTCTTCGTAAGTCAGTTCCTGGAGGTGATCGGTGGATGCCCCTTTCAGGTCGCGGGCGTAGTGAACGGCAGCGTCTACCTCAGCGTACTCACCAAACTCCTCGTGCATTTCTGTCAGGCGGCTCTGGTAAAGCTCCATAGAGTCAGTCCATACGGTGAGAATAACATCATTCTCGCCAAGTTCATAATACTTAGCCATCTTAATGGCCATCAGCGTATTAGCGATGCTAGAGAAGCCTAGCAAGTCCAATTGACCAACTATATCCTCAGAAACGCCTTGCTCTACTAAATACTCGCGTCCGGCAGGCTCATTGAACAAGCGGGCCAAATTTACAACGTCATTATCATCAATAGCAATAAGCATATCCGTGTTCTTGACATTATGAATCCAGGGCACGTGTTTGTCGCCAATTCCCTCGATGCGGTGGCCGCCAAAGCCATTTTCTAGCAAAGTGGGGCATTGCAAAGCCTCACCGGCGGCAATCTTGCTGCCGGGGAAAAGCTGCTTCATGTAGTCCCCGCACCCAATAGTGCCGGCGGAACCGGTAGTCAGCGCCAAACCTCGATATGTATCTCGCGGGCCAAGCGCCTCTTGCAAAACTTCCTCCATGGCGTGACCGGTGACATCGTAATGCCAAAGGTAGTTCCCAAATTCCTCAAACTGGTTGAAGACGAAGATATTGTCCCGAGTCGCACGCAGTTCCCACACTTTGTCGAAAATTTCTTTGACGTTACTCTCGCATCCTGGCGTGGCAATGACCTCTCCGGCCACTGTTTGGAGCCACTCAAAGCGCTCCCGGCTCATCCCCTCGGGGAGGATAGCTATCGAATCGCAAGACAATAGCGTGGAGTCATACGCCCCGCCCCGGCAGTAATTGCCGGTGGATGGCCAAACCGCTTTGTGGAAGGTGGGGTCAAACTGGCCTGTAACCAGCGGGGGGACGAGACATCCGAAGGTGGCCCCCACCTTGTGCGCCCCGGTGGGAAACCATTTCCCGACCAAGGCGATGACCCGGGCCTCTACGCCGGTCAGGCTGGAGGGCAGTTCAACATAATTGACGCCCCCAAACCCACCCCCGGACGAAACCGGCTCGTTCTTCCAGGTGATGCGGAAAAGGTTGCGGGAGGTGATATCCCAAAGGCCCAGCGGGGACAAATCCTCCTTGACGCTGTCGGGAATCAAGTCGGGGTTCTTCATCTGGGCAAAGGTGGGAATGATAATATTCCGCTCCTGGGCCCGTTCTACTGCTCGTTCTAGTTGTTCTTCGTGCATTGTTAAATCAATCATATTTTTTTTCCTTTCAACTAAAGTGATAAGTGATACGTGACGAGTAATGAGTGAGGTGCATTGCACTTGCAGTCCTAAGTGCGTTGCACCTTGAGCGAGAGTGAATTCACGCTTCACGTTTCACGTCTTCACGTTTTACTCCTCCGGGGCATCCCGAACGACATAAAGGGGACGACCCTTGGCTTCGTCATACAGACGCCCTATGTATTCCCCCAGGATTCCCAGGGAAATAAGCTGCACGCCGCCGAGGAAGAGGACGGCGATGAGGGTAGAGGCCTGGCCGTAAAAGGCATGCGACCCCGCCAGACGCAAGGCGATCACGACGGGGATTGCCAGGCAGCTAAAACCAGCCGCGACAAAGCCAATATAAGTGGCAAGCTGCAAGGGGAAGTACGAAAATCCGGTGATGGCATCGCTGGCAAATTTGAGCATTTTGCGGAGCGGGTACTTGGTCTCCCCTGCGAAACGCTCGGCGCGTTTATACTCCACGCCGATATGTTCGAAACCCACCCAAGAGGACATGCCTCGTAAAAAGCGGTGCCGCTCACGCATTTGACCCATGACGTCCACCACTTTCCTATCCACTAAACGGAAGTCGCCGGTATCAAGAGGGATGTCCACATCGGTGATACGTTGGATGAGACGATAAAAAGCCGCCGCGGTGAAAAGCTTGAACCAGCTCTCTCCCTCCCGTTCGGCACGGACGGCGTAAACCACCTCGTAGCCCTCGCGCCATTTAGCAATCAGTTCCAGGATCACCTCCGGAGGGTCTTGGAGGTCTGCGTCAATGACAACCATGGCCTCACCTCGGCTGTAGTCCATGCCGGCGGTGACGGCGATCTGGTGGCCAAAGTTGCGGGCGAAGATCACGGGGCGGACACGGGCATCCTTCTCGGCCAACTTCCGCATCAAGTCAGTGGAACCGTCGCTGGAGCCGTCGTCCACCATGACCAATTCCCACGATTCACCGCTATTTTCCATCACTTCACTGACGCGGCGGTAGAGTTCGGGGATATTTTTAACTTCGTTATAGATGGGGGCGATTATTGAGTAGGTTGGTATATTGGTAGATTGGGAAATTGGGGGATTGGGAGATTGGTTTGAGGATTTCATGCGAGTAACTTCTTCACCGCGGCCAGTTTTGGCTCAATTACAGGGGCAGGGCCAGCGGCTTGCATGGCTGCTTTTACATCTTTGAGGCCGGAGCCGGTGTTTAGGACTACGACGGGGTCTTGGGGAGTGATTATCCCATCCTGAACGGCTTTCTTTAGCCCGGCGTAGGCGGTGGCAGCCGCGGGTTCAGAGAAGATGCCCACCCGTCCCAGGTCGGTGATGGCTTCAAGGATGGCGCTGTCTTCCACTGTGACGTAGGCGCCGTTGGTTTGGGTGGCGGCCCGGAGGGCACGCAAGCCGTCGCTGGGTAGGTTGACGGAGATGCTGTCTGCCAGGGTGTCGGCAGAGACGGCGGTGATGTCTTCGTTGCCCGCCGCGTAGGCGTTGGCGATAGCCGCCGAGCCGGTGGATTGGCAGCCGAAGATGCGCGGCATCCCCTCAATTTGGCCAATTTCGTATAAATCCTTAAAGCCTTTGTGAATGCCAGAGATGATATTGCCGTCTCCTACAGAGATGAAGATGCAGGCAGGAGTGTCAAAGTCATTCGGAGCCAGAACCGTTTCCCAAATCTCGAAGGCGGCCGTCTTCTTACCCTCGGCCGTGAAGGGGTTGTAGCCCGTGTTGCGGTTATACCAGCCGAATTCTTTTGTGGCTTCTAGGGAAAGTTGGAAGGCAGCGTCGTAGTTGTCATCGACCAAGATCACGGTGGCTCCGTAGACTCGCAATTGAGCGATTTTGGCTGGGGGCGCGGATTTAGGCGCGAAGATGACTGCCTTATGCCCCACGGCAGCCGCCATCCCCGCCAGGGCAGCCCCAGCGTTGCCGGTGGATGCAGTGACGATCACTTCGGCTCCGATTTCGCGGGCACGGGCCACTAAGAGTGCGCTGGCGCGGTCTTTGAATGAGGCTGAGGGGTTGGAGCTTTCATCCTTGACCCACAGATAACCTAGCCCCAAGGATTCCCGCAACCCCGGGGGGGAGTACGTGGGGGTCCAGCCAGCCGCCCGGAGGGGGGTTCCCTCCCCCACCAGGTGGGATACGGGCAACAGGGGGAGATAACGCCACAGGGAGGGTTCCCCGCTGAGGATCAGTTCATCCCCCGGCAATTCCCGCAGGGCCGGGTAATCCAAAATAACGTCTAAATTTCCGCCATCTGCCGGGCAGGTATAAAAGACATCCTTAGGGGGGTATTCGGTTCCGCAAACCGAACACTGGTAGCCAATAAATTTTTTCATGAAAGAAGTTTTCCTTGTTATTGAAATGAGATAGGGTCTGCTGATTTTATTTACCCCGCTCGCCCCGCACGTAGGGCAGGCCCAAAGCTGAAGGTGACCCAGCCCGTTTTTTGGCAACGGCGCGTGAGCCGAAAATGAGGGCGATGATGGTCAATACATAGGGGGTCATGATTAGAAAGAAGCTGTAGTTTGAGTTGATGTACAGTGGGTTGGCGAAGCCCAGCAGGATGCGCGGGCCTTGTAAGTCCAAAATCAGGCGGCGTAACATGCCAAAGAGGTATCCGCCCAGAGCGGCACGCATGGGGTTCCACTGGGCGAAGATCACCAGGGCTATCGCTATCCAGCCTTGGCCGGAGGTGGTTTGGGAGCTGTACCAGCCAGGTGAGACGGAGAGGCTGATGATGGCACCCGCTAAACCGGCCAAACATCCGCCAACGAATGTGTAGATGTAGCGGATGCCGTAAACGTTGACGCCCACAGAGTCGGCGGCGGAAGGTTTTTGTCCCACAGCACGGAGGTGCATGCCGGGGCGCGTTTTGTTGATGTAGTACCAGGCCAGAGGGGCAGCGAGATAACCCACGTAAACCAGTATTCCGTGATCTTGAAAGAGGGCTGGGCCAATAACGGGGATAGAACTCAGGAGGGGGATGTTGTAGTCCAGGAGGAGGGGGGGTGTTTGCCCGGTTAATCCCTCTCCCAGGACAAGGGCCAGTCCAGTTCCGAGAAATGTCAAGGAAAGCCCGCTCACGACTTGGTCGGCTTGAAAGTGGATGGTGACCACGCCGTGGGCCAGGCTCAATGCTCCCCCGGCGAGCATGGCTACGAGTACGCCTAACCACGGACTTTCGGTAGCCAGGGAGATGGAAAATCCAGCCATGGCTCCTAAGAGCATCATGCCCTCTACTCCCAAGTTGAGGATGCCAGAGCGCTCAGTGAAAATTTCTCCAATAGCGGCGAAAAGCAAAACTGTGCCGGTGGCAACTCCGGCGTGTAGGATGATGGTGAAGTTCATGCGGCCTCCTCATCGGTACGCAGAATGCGAATTTTATAGCGCAACAAGACATCGCTGCTGATGAGCATGAAGAGGATGATGCCTTGAAGCAAGAAAGAAAGGCCAGCGGGTTGGAGTTCACGTCCTGCCACAATAAGTCCTGCGAATAAGACTGACACGGGAATGATGACAAAGGGGTTGAGTTTAGCCAGCCAAGCCACGATGATGCCGGTAAATCCATACCCTGGGGAAATGCTTTCCTGCAAGCGATGCACAACCCCGCTGATCTCTGACATGCCGGCCAACCCAGCCAACGCGCCTGAAAATGCCATCACGAGGATGATGTTCTTGGAGATGTCAATCCCGGCGTAGCGGGCGGCTTCGGGGTTGTCGCCAATGAGTTTGATCTCGTATCCCCAGCGGCTATATCTGAAAATCCACCAAACTATGGCCGCTGCTACAATCCCAAAGAGGACGCCCAGGTGCAGGGTCACACCAGCGAATGCTTTGATTTGTTTGGCATAATCGGCCAGGCGGGGAAGCCAGGCCACACGGTCAAAGGTGGCGGTCATCTGAAATCCCCTATCGCTCCATTTATCAAAAATCCAGAAGTTGTTCCAATTGATAATTATGTAATTGAGCATGAGGGTGGTGATGATTTCGTTGACTTTGTATTTGGCTTTGAGATAGCCAGGGATAAAGCCCCAAATGGCTCCGGCTATCATGCCAAAGAGCATCATTAGTCCAATGACAATAAATTTGGGGGTGGTTTCAAGAGGAACTATGGGAATAAGAACTACCAGGCTGGCCCCAAAAGCTCCTGCGTAGAATTGTCCTTCTGCGCCAATGTTCCAAAGACGCATTTTGAAAGCAATGGCGCAGGCCACGCCGACGAGAATTAGCGGGGTAGCCTTGACCATGGTGTCTGAAAAAACGGCCCAACTGCCAAAGACAGCCTGGTAGAAATACTTTGCAGCTTCAAATGGTTTTCCACCGACAATTTTAAATATAATGCCGCCGATGATAAAAGCCAGCACAACCGACCCTATGGAAGTAACCAACGGCAACCAACTAGGAACATCAACTCGTTTTTCGACTTTCAATCGTGTAGACATAGTTACTCCAAAGTGAAACGTGAGGCGTGAGGACGTGATGCGTGGTGCGTGATGCGTGGTGCGTGTTGCGTGTTACGTGATGCGTAATGTGCAAGGAATGAGTATCGTTGATTCCTATTTCCCTGTTTTCCTGCTCCCCTGATTACCTGATTCCCTGATACCTAGTCACTAGTCTTCTAGTCATCAGTCCCCCCCGTCATCATCAGGCCAATCTCGTTAATATCGGCATCCTCGGCAAGTACGGCGCCCACAATTTTGCCATCTGAGATAACGGCAATGCGGTCACTCAGGGACAATAACTCGTCCAGTTCCTCTGAGATCAATAAAATTGCTGTGCCAGATTGGCGCTGTTCAAGGAGCAGTGATTGTATGGCTTCTATGGCTCCTACATCTAGGCCTCGGGTAGGCTGCATGGCGACCATTAAACGCGGGTAAGAAGAAATTTCTCGGGCCAAAATCAATTTTTGGAGATTCCCGCCCGATAGCTTGCCAGCCGGAGTTCTGACATTGGGGGCGAGGATATTGTATTTTTCTTTTAGTTTTTGCGCGTGTTCGCCTGCTCTGGCAAAGTTGATGCTCCATCCATTCCCAATTGGCTCTTGGTTATAATTTTTCATGATCATGTTATCGGTGATGCTCAAACTAGGAGCCGAACCGACCGTTGTCCTATCTTCGGGAATATGCGAAACGCCGCGAGCAATAGCTTCAATGGGGGGTTGATTACTTATCTCTTCACCATTGATTTCAATCAGTCCCTCGCACTCGCGCAGGCCTGTTATTGTTTCGGCCAATTCGCTCTGGCCATTACCACCAACACCTGCGATACCTAAAATCTCTCCACTATGAACTCGTAAAGAGATACCTTGTAGAGCTGGTAAACCCTTGTTGTTCTTGGCATAAACATCCTTCATCTCCAAAACAACATCACCCGCTTCACGTTCCTCTTTTTCAACGCTAAAGACAACGTCTCGGCCCACCATCAGCTGGGCCAAATTCCTTTTGGTCAACCCCTCCAAGCTTTTCCCATGAGCGGTGACTATTCCTTTCCGCAGAACAGTCACCCGGTCAGCTACGGCAATCACCTCGTGCAATTTATGAGAAATAAAAATAATAGATTTTCCCTGGTCAGTCATAGAGCGCATGGTAACCATTAAATCGTCAATTTCTTGGGGAGCCAACACTGCCGTAGGCTCATCCATAATGAGTATCTCAGCCCCGCGATAGAGAGTTTTCAAAATTTCCACCCTCTGTTGAGCACCTACAGGAAGTTGCCAAATTTTAGCAGCAGGGTCAACGTACAACCCGTATTGTTCTTCTAACTCCAAAATCTTTTCGTCATATTTCTTCAGGTTCATGAGAAAACGCGGCTCATCCATGCCCAAAAGAATGTTTTCTGTAACAGTATGCGTGGGAACCAGCTTAAAGTGCTGGTGTACCATGCCAATACCTTTGGCTATTGCATCCTTGGGAGAGTTGAAATCCACCAATTCTCCATTAACTTTCGTGGTGCCTGAGACTGGCTTATATAATCCCGCTAAGGCATTCATCAGGGTGCTTTTTCCGGCCCCGTTTTCGCCTAATAAGGCATGAATTTCACCTTGGCGCAATGTGAGATTAACGTGGTCATTGGCAAGCACACCCGGAAAGCGGATTACTATGTCTTTCATTTCAACGGCAGGGGTGGTTGAGGACATGAGAGGTTACCTTTTTGGTTAAACTAGGGATCAGGGCATCAGGAGATCAGGAAATCAGGAGATCAGGGAGCAGTGTGTCAGTAAGGCATTAGCAATTCTCAATATGAAAGCTCAACATGATAAAGCGGGTAGTGAGCCAATCGAATTGGCGGATGTGTGCTTAAATCTGTCCAACTTGGTTGGACTTCTACCCGATGGAGATTAGCTTTGTTTCTATAATTGGAATTGCTGGTAAGGCATAGATGGATAATAAAGTACCCAGAGGCGGCTCAGTGAGCGAGCCACCCCTGGGATAAAAACAAACTACTAGTCTAGCTCAGGCAATTCAGCGGTGATGTTCTCGTTCCACCAGTACATGCAGGTTTCACAATCGCTGCCAAATTGTTTGAAGCCGTCCAGGTCAAGCTGTTCGAGGCTCTCGCCTTCGGCCAAGATAACATTACCCTGGTTGTCAGTAATAGGACCTGCGAAGACATCGAAGCGATCAAAATCGCCAGCTAACATCTGGGCAAGAATATCACGGATAAGAGCCAGGTCTGCTTCGGGAAGTTCAGCAACACCAGGTTGGAGTTCTTCGCCTTCCATGAAACCGTAAAGGCCCATGCCACCGGAATCAGCGTCGGGGTATTCCCAGCCGCCTACCCATTCATCGTTGCGTGATAGCTCAACGATATCGGCATAGATGGGTCCCCAGTTATAGTACATGGAAGTGAGGCAGGCATCAATAGTGCAGTTTCCGTAGTAGTCATAGGTGATACCCCATTTTCCTTCGGGAGCAACCTGAGCCGGAGCAGGCGTATCCGCACCGGTCATTACTACTTGCGCGCCAGCGTCAAAGAGAGATTGAGCAGCTTCTTGCTCTTTGATGGGATCGTGCCAGGTGAAAATCCAGCGCACGTCCATGGTGCATTCAGGGCAGGTTTGCTGAAGGCCCAGAGCAAAAGCATTCCCCAAGCGCAGTTCTTCGGGGATGGGGAAGGTAGCTATGTAACCGACTTTGTCGCCGCCATCCAACTTTGTGCGAGAACCAGCCAATATACCGGCCAGGTATTTCATATCTTCCATAGCGACCATCAAATTACCAAAGTTGTCCATATTGGATTTGAAGCCAGAGATGTGAATGATGTCTATATCGGGGAACTCAGAAGCGACGATTTCAGAAGCGTCCATGTATCCAAAAGACGTGGTGAAAATCACATCGAAGCCTTTGCGGGCCAGGGAGCGGATTACTTGCTCAGCATCTGCGCCTTCGGCCACTATCTCAACGTAAGCGGTGTGTACATCCTCAACGTTAGCCTGAACGTATTCACGTCCCACATCGTGGGCCTGAGTCCAGCCGCCGTCATCATGCGGGCCAACGTAAACGAAAGCCACGTTGAATTTTCCTTCCTCAACGGTAGGGATCTGGTAGCCGCCTTCTTCCTAGGCTTCTTCTACAACTTCTTCAGCTTCTTCAACTACCGGTTCGGCCTCGGGGGACTTACAAGCCGTGAGCAAAAGAATGGCGACAAGCAACAAACTTAATACTAACCATAGTTTTTTGGTCTTCATATTTACTCCTCCAAATCATTAGATATATCTAAGAAAGAAACAAACAAAACAACTAACTAAATTTGAGCTATCACCACCTCCTTTTCGTTTTGAAAACTCTAATCTATAGCTGCATTGCATACTATCATCAAGTATAAACGAAATTCACTCACCGTACCACAGCAATTCTATCTCAATTCAAGAATTCTGGCGATGGTAGAGGGGACTAGGAACTAGGAACTAGGGAACTAGGTATCAGGAAAGTCGTATTGCGAATGAGAGAGCTTTTACTCATTACTCATCACTCTTCACTCATCACCTCACGGAATAATGCGCGTTCCTGTTTCGCCTTTTAGGGCACGGCCAATGTTGGCGGGAGTGGTGATGAGGGCGTTTTTACCGCCAGCTTCCAGGAATTTGACAATGGCTTTGATTTTAGGCTCCATGGAACCTTTGGCAAAGTGCGTGCCTTCTTCCAGGTATTTCTTCGCTTCGGCGACTGTCATTTCGTCAATCCATTCCTGATTGGGCTTCCCAAAGTTGAGAGCCACTTTCTCTACCGCTGTGGATATGAGCAATAAATCAGCCTCAATTTCATTGGCCAAGAAAGCGGAGGCAAAGTCCTTGTCAATCACAGCCGCGGTGCCTTTCAAGCCATCTTCTGTTTGCACAACGGGGATACCGCCCCCCCCCACGGTGATGACCACTGTCCCGGCGTTTATCAGGGCCTGAACGGCCTCCAATTCCACGACCCCTTGGGGCAAGGGGGATGCCACCACGCGGCGCCAGCCACGCCCAGCGTCTTCCACCACGTCCCAGCCGAGTTCTTCGGCCCGTTTTTGGGCTTCTGCCGCATCCATGAAAGTGCCAATTGGTTTGGCGGGGAACTGGAAAGCAGGATCATCCGCATCAACACGAACCTGAGTGATCACAGTCGCAACGGGTTTGGAAATCCCCCGCGCTCGGAGGTCATTTTGCAGATTCTGCTGCAAGGCATAACCAATAGCGCCCTGACTATCCGCGCCGCAAACCTCTAGAGGAAGCTCGTGCATCCCCTCGGCTTTGTAGGCAATCTCGGAGCGGCGGAGGATGAAGCCCACCTGGGGGCCATTCCCGTGCCCAATGGCAACATCCCAGCCCGCTTCAATCATATCTGCTATGTGGTGGGCGGTTTCCTGAGCGGCTTGGTATTGGTCTTCTACGGTTTGATGTTGTTTGTCTTTTATTAGTGAGTTACCGCCGATTGCAACGACGGCTACTTTACGTTTTTTTGGGGTCATGTTTTTTAATGTACTCCTTGTGTAAAATGAGGGGCTAGTGACTAGGTGATTAGTGACTAGGGGACTAGTGACTAGGGACTAGGGACTGGGGAACTAGGTATCAGGCTCTTCAACAATGTGAGGAGAAATGCGATACTCAATTTGTTCCTCACTCATATACTTGTCACCAAACTCTTTGCTGCCTTGTTGCTGTTTGCGAATAAAGGCAATATAACCATTGAGAGATTTTTCAGCCTCAGCCTCAATCTCCCTGGCCCATTTAAGTTGGTCATCATCAATATAACTAAGTTGATGAGCGCTAATAAATGCGCTTAGGGTTTCAGTTAGAGAACCTCTGGCTATGTAAAAGAAGCGGATTTTATCAAGATAATGGTAGCGTCCATAACCTTCAGCGATATTGAGCGTCACACTCAAAGCCGAACGCCGAATCTGATCAGCAAGATTATAACGTTCAAAAGTAGGCAAGCCATCAGCCAATTTATAAGCCGCTTGCAACAACTTTAGAGCATGTTGATAACTTGCCAGACTTTCAAAGCCATACTCCTGCTTCTGCTCTATCATTTTCAAACCTCCGTATAACTCAAATCCTGTTCTCCTGTTTTCCTGCTCCCTAATCCCTAGTCACTGATTCCTAGTGTCCTAATTCCTAGTCCCTAGTCCCTGATTCCTAGCCTCTACTTCATCGTCAACGCCATAACACCTTTCTGAGCGTGCATACGATTTTCGGCCTGGTCGAAGACGACCGATTGGGGGCCATCCATCACTTCACTGGTGACTTCTACGTCACGGTCGGCGGGGAGGGGGTGCATGTAGATAGCGTCTTTGTCGGCCAGGGCCATCTTGCGGGCGTCGGTGATCCAGCTTTTGTACTTATCCTGGATGCGTTTGCCCTCGTCGGGGTCTTGGGTGGTCATGAGGGGTCCCCAAGATTTGGCGTAAACGATGTCGGCGTCCGCGAAACCTTCTTCCATATCGTGGACAACTTCAAATTTGCCGCCGTATTTTGCAGCCTGTTCGCGGGCTTGCTCCATAATTTCGGGCATAAGCGCGAACTCCGGGGGATGCGCCAAAGTGACGTCCAGGCCAAAGCGGGGCATCTGCAATATCAGTGATTGGGGCACGGACATAGGTTTGAGATAAGAAGAAGCATAAGCCCAAGAAACGATAATTTTCTTGCCGCGCAGGTCTTTGCCTTTTTTCTCTTGGATGGTCATCAAGTCTGCCAAGCACTGGTGAGGGTGATAAATTTCACACTGCATATTAAGAACAGGGGAACGGGAAGCGGAAGCCACATTATTAAGGTAGCTGTTGCCAATGCCCCAGTCGCAGTGGCGGATGGCGATGCCGTCAAAGTAGCGTCCCAAAATCTCGCCGAGTTCTTTCTCGGTGTCGCCGTGGGAAACCTGGGTGGTGCGGCTCTCCACGAAAGCGGCGTGACCGCCTAATTGGGCCATCCCGGCCTCAAAGGAGCAGCGTGTGCGGGTGCTGGAGAAGAAGAACAACATCCCCAATACTTTGTCGCGCAAAAGAGCATGGGGTTCGCCCAAGGCTCGCTTCATCTTCAAATCCCAAGCAACGTCTAATACGGTTTCTACTTCTTCTTTTGTAAAATCGAGGTCGCTTATCAAATCGCGGCCACGTAAATCGGTAATCATGGTTAATCTCCTTTATTGGGATCAGGTACTAGGAAACTAGGTACTATAGGTACTAGGTACTAGGTTCTTGGTATTAAGTATTAGGTATTAGGTATTAGGTATTAGGTATTAGGTATTAGGTATTATGTATTAGGTATTAGGTATTAGGTATTAGGTATTAGGTATTAGGTATTAGGTATTAGGT
>DAOUWT010000176.1 GCA_030666985.1 Chloroflexota bacterium | reverse complement strand
CACTTCCCCGTACTCTACCCGCAGGATGTGGCCATCCTGCTCGAGCGTAGTGAAAAACCCTTTACGGATTTCCGCCGTGAAGTACTAGTACTCCACGGCGGAAATCCTTTGAGGGTTTTTTCACGTTCCTGATTAGCTTGAAAAATTGCTATAAGGCTGTTATAACTGTAGTAGGAACTTGATTATAGTGATATTGGAGGAAGCGATGACTAAGAATCAGCTTGGAGTTTTGATTGTCTTGATAGGCGGGGTGTGGACACTGGCCTGTCTTTTTGCTGACACATTGGGTTTGGGGCCTTCTCTTTTTGGGTTTAGCCCTGGTTCAAGTATTGGGAGTATCCAGCTAGCGTTTATCTTTGTGGGAGTTTTCATCGCTCTTATAGGTGTGGCGGTGATGGTTTTGTTGGAGGATAAGAAGGAGTAAGCTGCTTAGATTGTGTTGGTTGTCTTGGCTCCTGTGGCAAATCTGTGCAAGAAAACGCGACATTTATGTCGCCCGTCGCACACTTTTACAGATGAGCCAATATCTAATACCCAGTACCCAATATCCAATGAGGCACCTCGTCTTCCTCGCGTGTGATATGGGATGATATTGCCCCGGTCTGGTTGGCGGTCACGGTTTGGTCCCCGCGTGTGAGAGTTCCCATGCGCGGGACTTCCCCTGCGTGCGCCGTCCAGCCATTGAGCACAAAAGGAATGAGGCCGTCAGCCGGAATCCAGACCCCGTTATATTTGCGGGCAATGTGTAAATGCGTCCCGGTCGAAATACCCCCTTCGCAAGAAGGATGCCCCACATTTCCCCCAGTGTAGAGATACGTACCCACAGGCACGCGGCCATCCTCGGCAATATGCAAATAAAAGATCACCCAACCCGTTTGCTCATCCCCATCCCCATCTAAATCTTGAATAACAGCGCCAAACTCGGAGCGGACGATCAGCCCACTGGTGACAGCGGTTACCCACTCGCGTGTAGGAATGCATCCCTTTTCCTTCATGGGAGGAGCAAAATCCAGCGCTGCTAGAGGGCCGTTGCCCTCAAACGCTCTATGCGGCCCGCTGGTGTAGGCCCAGGTCTTGCCCGGTTCAAAAGGCAGAGTCAGACGCGGTTGCGCCAAACCCCAGGGGACAAGCTCCCCCACCTTGGCAGCCCGCGCCCAGGGATCGCCAAACATATCCTCGTAGAGGGCGGGGAAACCGTTGAGGGGATCAAGGGCATCCTCCCAGGTATCCCGCTCATAAAGCTGCGCGAAAAAATATTGCACCGCCACCGTCCCCGGGTTGGCGTTTGCCGGGGGATAAAAGACGCTCCCGTCGGGGAAGGGAATCTCCTCCAACGTTCCAGACCACCACCCGTAAAATCCCTCCGAAAGGACATGCGCCGCCCACACCAATTGACCATACAGGTCTTTGCGGAGCTGATCTCCCGCTCCCATGGCAGTGTTGAAGTCTTCAGGCCAGGGCGGTTTATCGAAGACGCAGCCGCTCTGATATTCCAACAAAGCCAGCAACAAGCGGGGATTGATAGAATTCTCTAAAGCTACCATCTCAACCACCTCTGCAGCCGGAGTCCAGCCGGTGATCATCAAATATTGTTCGTAGCTGCTCAAAAAGCTTTGGCTTTCGGTTAGGTAGGCGGATGTGTCGAAATCAAGCGCAGTGGCCGAATATACCAATTCCGCGTCTGGGAGAAGGAGGTAAGCGGGCCGGTCTGTGGGCTGGAGAGAGGGAGAGGGCGTCGCGCTGGGGGACGCGGCCCTGTGCGTGGGGGAGGGGGAGAGCGTTGTGGGGGACGTGGGCCTGTGCGTGGGCGTTTGTGCGGGCGTGGGGGATGCCGTGCCCCGGGGCGGGGACGCCGTTTCCCGGGGCGTGGAAACGACTGCCGGCCCGGAGGCGCAGGCGCTCAGAATAGCCAGCAAAAAAAGGAGAACATAGCGTAATATTTTATTCATCATAGAGGTAACCATTTATTCCCCATTGGAGGTTGGTGGGAGCGTAAGCGGCTGGGGGGTTGCTCTCACGCCCCACCCCCCCGTCCCCCCCAAAAATCCACCGGCGCTCACGCAGCACGCAGCACGCACCACGCATCACGCACCACGCACCACGCCCTCACGCATCACCTGACAATGACCGCAATCCCGTGGCCACTCACATGCCAATTGCAGTGGTCCCGATAGGGTGGGTCATAAATAGGAGTTGTCCAGCGGAAGAGCCATTTGGCGTCTTGATTGCGCATGTTGATGCAGCCATGACTCATGCGATGGCCGAAATTATTGTGCCAATATGTACCATGAATAGCCACGCCGCTTTCGTGGAAGAACGTGGCCCAGGGGACGCCGGGATACGTGTCGCTTACCGTATCTTTGGTAAAATTGATGATGCCCATGTGCCTGGAAGGTACTTTTAGCGTGACGTAAAATCGCCCGGTGGGGGTGCGCGTCCCTTGGGGCGGTGTCTCTTTGCTGTATAGCCCAGAGGAGATGGGTCCCTGCAGGACAGGTTTGTCGTACTCGAAGGCAGTCAGGGTTTGTTCTGCGAGGAAAATTTCAATCCGCTTCTTGTTCTCCGGGACATATAGGGAATGGGGGCTAAGCTCGGCATTTGGGATGGGGCGGAGGTGTTCTTGGGAAGCGTAATAGACGAGAGTTTTAGATAACTCTGAGGTGATTTGGTACCAAGGCAGGCCGTCGGGGCCTTTTTGTGCGCCCGTGATCCAATGATTGGAGGAGTAGTATAAGCGGTATGATTTTTGCCAACCTTTGTAGACGTTGTAACTATAAGTCTGTGTATAAGGAACGGTCACTTCCGCCAGTTGGCCGCATTCGGGAATATCTTTAAGAGGCGTGTTGAGCCGGTAGTAGGTGCGTTGGACGTAAGTGCTGTGCAAATACCCTCCCCACACCCGGTACCAGAGGTTGTTGTGTTTCTCCCCCATCTCAACCGTCAATTCATCGTAAATATGCAGCAACTCGTCAAACTTTGTTTTTCGCACCACCTCGCTCTCAAAATCGGGACGCGTATAAATGGGCGCGAACCCTTCTTCATCGGTCGTTATTCGTCCTATTAAACCGAGATCAGGAAAATATCTATCTCTGAAAGGTGGCCGGGGGGCAAACCCCGCTCCCAATAACCCCAATAAACTTAGTTTTAGAAAATCGCGTCGCGAAATATTATTTACCATATTGGCTATTTTAATCAAGAGGTGGGTATGTGGCAAGGTGCAAGTCAATGTCGTTAAGTTAGGCAATTAATCATGTCATTTCGACGAGGTTTCGGCACGATTGCCGCCGAATAACGAGGAGAAATCTTGGTTTCAGTCTACCATTCACTTGCGACAGAAAGATTTCTCCTATTTCGGTACGAAACGCGTTCGAAATGACATACTACAACTAAATGACATTGAGGTGCAAGGGGCAGGGGAAACGGGAGAACAGGGGAGCGAGTTAGGAAATGCGAGAAGCGGGTTAGGAAATGCGAGAAGCAAGTTAGGAAATGCGAGAAGCGAGCTAGGGGTTAGAAAGTTAGGAACCAATCTCCCAATTTCCCAATATACCGATATACCAATTCCCAATCCCCCAAACTACGCCAATATTCGTTTATAATAAGATCAAACAGGAGCGAGTATATGCCTTACACCCCCACTTACCTCCAATTACTACAAACCGGAGAACTGGAGCAGCGTCTTCAGCTTGCCCGCCAGTTTCTCTCCCCCTGCCACGTTTGCCCACGTCAATGTGAGGTGGATCGCCTGGGAGGGGAGTTGGGCGAGTGCCAAACCGGAGCGCTGGCCCGCGTCAGCAGTTATGGCCCCCACCTGGGGGAGGAAGACCCTTTGCGGGGGTGGAACGGATCGGGGACAATTTTTTTTGGCCGCTGCAACTTACACTGCCAATATTGCCAAAACGCCGATATTAGCCAGTATGACGCTGGGGAAGAGGTTACTCCGCAGTATCTGGCGAAGATCATGCTCAATTTACAAGAGCGTGGCTGCCACAACATTAACTTTGTTTCGCCTACTCACGTTGGCCCTCAAATTTTGGAAGCGGTTCTGGTCGCCGCCCAAAATGGTTTGCACCTTCCCCTGGTCTATAACACCGGCGGCTATGATTCTCTGCCTCTCCTGAAACTGTTCTCTGGCGTCATCGACATCTACATGCCTGACATGAAATACTCCGATGCCAAAATAGGCGAACGCTTGTCCAAAGTCCCAAATTATTCCCAAGTCAATCAGGCCGCCGTAAAAGAAATGCATCGCCAGGTGGGAGATCTCCAACTTAATGCGCGGGGGATAGCCGTGCGGGGATTGCTGGTCCGGCACCTGATCTTGCCCGAAGGTTTGGCCGGTACGGAGCGAACTCTCCGCTTTTTGGCCCAAGAAATTTCCCCCAACACTTATCTGAATCTCATGGATCAATACCGTCCGGCCTACCGCGCTGGCGACTACCCAAAATTGGCGCGGCGCATCACCCGCACGGAGTTCCAAGAAGCGGTAGATTTGGCCAAGGGACTGGGCTTGGAGCGGCTGGATGAGCGAAAACGGCTGCTGTGGGGGTTGTGATGGGAGAAATCCGCTGGGGCCGAGTTTTGCGCTTGAGCGTTGTCGCTCTTTTTAGCTTTGCCCTTTTCCTGGACGTGTTTTTGGCCTGGTTTTACGTTTCTGCGCTGATCAGGCCGGGGTGTAGTTCCCCCCGTCCCAACCTGGCTTTTCCCCACCCCCAGGTGCAGGAGATCGCCACCCCCGACGGGTTAACCATCACGGCTTGGTATTATCCCTCCCAAAACGGGGCCGCTGTTATCTCCCTGGGAGGACAGGGTGGCGCCCTGGGCGCGAATCTCCCCCCGGTGGATGTCCTCATTGAAAACGGATATGGCGTGCTCCAGATTGGCTCACGAGCCTGCGCCGTGCCGCCCTCCCCAGTTACCCTGGGCGCCAAAGAGGTCTTCGACGCGGAGGCGGGACTGGAATTCCTCCTCACACGTCCCGAGGTTGACCCGGAGAAAATAGGGCTTTTCGGTTTCTCTATGGGGGGCGTGACGGCCATTCGAACCGCGGCCCGAGATGAGCGTGTTGCGGCGGTTGTTGCCGAGGGTGGGTATTTCAATATGGGGAGGGATTTTGTGGAACCGGATGCAAAGAAAACTCTCCCCCGGGCTGTTTTCCTTTATACAATTGCGGGGGTGTTTTGGGCGCGGACGGGCGTGTGTCCTTGGGAAATCAGCCCCATTGACGATTTGCCCAAAATATCCCCCAGGGAAGTTTTCTTGATTTACGGTGAAAATGAGATCGCCAGCGGGCGCGGAAGGGAGCAGTACCAGGCGGCGCGGGAACCGAAGACTTTGTGGGTTGTCCCCCAAGGCGCTCATGGGCAAAATTACACAGTTGCCCCAGAAGAGTACCGCCAGCGCGTGCTGGATTTTTTCTCCACCGAATGAATTCGGTGTCTAGGAGACAAAACGCGCTAAAGCGCGTTGAGAATGCGGAGGCAACCCATTTCAATGGGTTTTGTTTGGTTAGACCATGAATTCATTCATGGGAACTTGCTTCTTCTCAATATAACGCACACCATCCAAGCCTTCAAAATCCGCGTCTTGTGTCCATAAGGTTGCCTTGAATGCGCGGGCTGTGGCGAGGATCATGCTATCTGCCATCGCAATTTTGAGTTTATGAGAGATTTTTGCAGCGTTTATTGCAATATTTTGAGAGAGTTCCACGCTTTTACCAAGAGACATAATCCCCACAGATCGCAAGGCATCTTCTTCTCCATGTGCTCTCATATATTCATAACTCTCGATCCTCTTTTTCGCGTTGCGGATCTGTATCCATGCCTTCAAAAATTCCATAAGCATCTTCAATAGAGGGAACAGCCACAATACGGATTGATTCTTCATAAGGGATAAACATAATTTTTTGTCCCGGTTTGAAGTGAAATTGCTCCCGAATTGGACGTGGAATAACTACTTGATAATTTGAGGAAATCGTTGCTGTCACCATATCTT
>DAOUWT010000318.1 GCA_030666985.1 Chloroflexota bacterium | reverse complement strand
CCTCTGGTAAAAAACTCGAAATATGTCACTCTGAGCGAATGTTTTGTGTGAGCGAAGAGTCTCCCACTCCGAACGAGGAGATTCTTCGGGAAAAACGCCCTCAGAATGACATAGCTAGTAAAGGGGAGTGACCAGTTACCGCAACACAAACATAATTTATGACTCTTCAAAAATTTTTCAATAGCAAATACGGTTTAGGAGTTGCCATAACCATTGGCCGTTTACCCCCCAAGATTGGTTTGTTACTTAACAATCTAATTGCCGCCACAATAGCCAATAAGAAGGATTCCGACTTGGTTAAGGCAATTAAAGCGAACCAATGGATCATACACGGCAAAGGCAATCTCTCTCCTGAAGACCTGAATGCAAAAGCCAAGGCTGTTCTTAAACACTCTGGACGGTGTTATTACGATCTTTATCACACTTTCAATAACCAAGAAAGAATTCTAAAGTTGTTCCCAAACTCAAAGGCCATCGAAGAAATCATCACTGAGAGCCAGAGTGGAAAAGGAGCTTTTGTTGTTGCTCCTCACATGAGCAATTTTGACCTGGCACTGCGTGCTCTAGCACTTCACGGCCTCAGTGCTAAACTGTTGGGATCTCCCGATCCATTTAGTGGGTACAGAATGCAAAACAAACTAAGAAACTCCATAGGTATGGAAGTCATTCCACTGAGTGAGCCAGATATTTTTTTTCGGGCTGTTGAAATGCTGAAAAATGGCGAGGTGGTTGCTACCGGAGTAGACCGCCCTGTCAGAAAGAGCAAGAAGAAACATAGGGTGTCTTTCTTCGGACATCCTAGTGCTCTACCCGTGGGGTACATTCAAATAGCCCTCGCCGCCGACGTCCCCATAATAGTTATGGGAGCAAAAATGCGCCCTGATGGAAAGTATGAAATCATGCACTCTGGCCTCATCCCGCTCCAACGCCACGCCAACCGCTTCATAGAGGTCAAGCAAAATGTGGAAATGATTTTGGAGATAATTGCCCAATTCATCAGGCAGTCCCCAGAGCAATGGCTCATGTACTACCCGGTTTGGCCAGGAGTGGTGGAAGAACTGCCATGAACGCGCTCGTTTGTTTGTGGGTGGGGGGAATCCTCTTCCTGGCCGGGTTTCTGCACAGGCAAGAGAAAATCGGCCAGATTGACGGGCAGGTTTTCCTCGCCGGGCACCTTTTTTTGCGGGAGAAAATTGGCGCAGCCTTATTTCAGCGTTTGTGGTTTTTGGGACGGACGCCTTTTACGCTTTTATGGCTCGGCCTGTTGATTATGCTTAATTGGCGTTATGGGGTGATTGCTGGGGGAATTTACCTCCTGGCAGCCGGCCTCGAGAGGGGAGGTAAACTCCTTGTGGGGCGGCCCCGACCCTGGGGGGTGGTTTTTCATGAGGGGGTAGGTATGCTCCAACCGCAGCGGCCCACCGACCCCTCCTTCCCCAGCGGAGATAGTTTCCGCGTTTGGTTTTTGGCCTTGATGCTTCCGGCTTTTTGGGGTGCTCCCTGGTACGTTTACACACTCTCTGTGGGGGTCGCTCTCACGGTCACGCTGGGACGGGTTGCCATGGGCGTTCATTACCCCTTGGATACCGTCTCAGGGATAGGCCTAGGCTTCTTGAGCGCGGGGTTGACCGTTTTAGCCTGGCAAGCTGTGGGTTTCCTTTAAGGCGTTTCCAACAGGGGTACGCAAAGCGGCCCAATCGGATTGGGCGGCTTTATGGGCAACGACCAACGCGGTTGGTCTAAGTACCTGAGCAAAAGTTTTTCGGTATTTGTAGCACGACATTTATGTCGTATTTTGGGCTAAGGCGACATAAATGTCGCGTTACATTTCATGGGAAATAACCTTCCTTTAAAGCAGAAATCGCGCTGCCTTTCTGGGGACAGCGCGATTCTGGGGGATATAGGCCGCAGGCTCGGCTCCACGCTCCCGCTTTGGCGGACAACGCCCCCTGCCAGGGGCCACGCTTCCAGAGCGGTCCCCCCTCCCAGGCCAGGATAAACGCTTGGGGACGGGGCCTTTTATCCCCCAAAAAAAAACAGTGCCTGTAAAAACACAGGGGCGTTTATTAGGGTGTGAAGCTTATATTCTTCGTCACGCAGGTGCCTCCCAGGCCATCCGCAGTGCATAGGGTGATGGAAGCGGTTAAATTATGCCCGGCAGGGTTGGCGGAGAGCCAATTGCTCAAGACGTAGCCGCTTTCTCCTGCGGTGAGGTCGTTTTGAGAGTTAACTGTAGCGCATCCGTTCATTTCTATAAACTCGTTATAGGTGGCAGTCACTGTTTCGGCAGTATTCGTGTCGGTGGTGGTTGTGGTGGCAGATAGCAAGGCAATCCCACCGGTGTTAGCGACGCGGTATTCGATGAACCATAAGATACCGCAGGTTTCCGCTTCATGGTAGGAAACTGAGAAGCCAATGGAAGGTGTTGGGGTGGGGGGAGGGGTGAAGACGGGCAAATGTTCGGTGTCGCCTGACGTGGTGGCGTACTGACCCCATATCCAGCAGAATGCTCCCGCTTGGTCAGGGTTGCGGATGTACCAATCTGTTCCTTGAGGGTCTTTGGCGATGATTTCTGCCTCTTCACCTACATTCAAGACTCCTACTTGGTCGTATACTTTGCCGGGACCTGTGCGGCAGTTAGTGCTTGCGGAGACTTGCACCATGGGCACGTCTGGCGTGGGGGTATGTGTGTTGGTTGGTGTGAGGGTGAGGGTAGGCGTTTGGGTTGGGGTAGCTGTAGGGCCTGGAGTAGGCGTGTCGGTGGGAGGTGCGGTTGTGGGGGAGGGGGTGTCTGTGGGAGGGGGGGGTGGCGAATCGCCATTGCCATCACCATCACCGCTGGGTTGCTGGGCATCTAGGGCTCGGGCTGTCATGGTTTGCGCCACGGCGGTTTCTATTCCGCCTTCGGTGTCTGTTTCTGGGTCTGCTTCTTCCCCGGGGGTGTTGCAGGCCAGGCTTATGCCTATTAGCAGCAAGCCAATTAGAGCCACGCGCAGATAGCGTGTGTATGTGTGTGTGAGTTTTGTTTGGTTTTTCATACATCCTCCTTAGTTTGTAGGTGACGTAGGTCAAGTTACTAGGATGTTCCAAGATTTAAATCATCCCAATCCGTATTGCGTGTTGCGTATTGCGTGTTTCGTGAAACACGGGTCGCAATTGACTATATCTCTAAAAACTCTGGAAAAGTCAAAGCCGGTGCCCACTCCCGGCCTCCCCCAAATGTGACAAAATACGTGTCAAATTTTGGGGAGGGGTGCGTCTCGTGCGCGAAATAATTCCT
>DAOUWT010000403.1 GCA_030666985.1 Chloroflexota bacterium | reverse complement strand
TATGCGGATTTCATAAATATAGTCAATTGCGACACGTGTTTCACGCATCACGTTTCACGTTTCACGCACCACGCATCTCTCGAATACAGATGGAAGTTTGGACCATGGATCATATACTTAATAATCGTTATCAACTAGAGAAACCACTGGGGCGCGGAGGGATGGCTGTTGTTTTTCAGGCCCGCGATTTAATGCTGGAGCGCACTATCGCCGTAAAGATATTGCGTGAGAATTTCTCTCGTTCTCCGGCCTTTCAGGAGCGTTTTAGACAAGAAGCCAAGGCAGCCGCAAATCTCACCCATCCCAATATTGTCACTATCCATGACTTTGGACTAGACAAGGAACGCCTTTTTATTGTCATGGAGTACGTTCCCGGCCAAGACCTCAAAGAGGTGATCAAGGATAGCGAGGGGGGACTTCCACTTGAAAAAGCTACCCGCTTATTTGTACAAGCCTGCGCAGGGGTAGGCTATGCCCACCGAGCAGGTCTGGTTCACTGTGACATTAAGCCTCACAATATGTTGATAACGCCAGATAATAGGCTGAAGGTCACTGATTTTGGGATTGCCCGTGCCCTAGCATCGGTAAATCCTGATGAACGCACCAATTCAGTTTGGGGATCCCCATCTTATTTCTCGCCTGAACAAGCCGCTGGTGAAGCCCCCTCACCCGCTTCTGATGTGTATGGTTTGGGCGTTGTCCTTTATGAGATGCTCACCGGTCAGTTGCCATTTATAGCCTCGACCCCGCAAGAACTAGCCCGCATGCACCGCTTTTCTACACCTCCTTCCCCTCGGGCGCTAAATCCTAATATATCTCTTAATCTTGAAAAGATCATTCTCAAAGTCCTCTCGAAAGAACCCTCAGCCCGTTACCGGACCGCGGATCAATTAGGGCGTATTTTAATTAATTTCACCCGGCCCGAAGAAAGGGCCGAAATGACCAAACAGTTTAACGTCTCAACCGCCTCACCCCAACCCTCTCCAATACCCAAAACAGTGAAAAAAGACATTGAATGGAGTACTGTGTCTCTAGGATTGTTGGCTTTGATAGCCGTGGGAGGCCTGATTCCATTTTGGCTGTGGGTTTATTATTCACTCAATCCGTAGAAAACAGTTTGTAAGGGGTAAGAGGCAAGGGGCAAGAGGCATGTCATTGCGAAGTATCTCCGCAAGGAGACTTGCCCAAGCCTGCTTGCACACCTGCCACCTGCCTTATAGTATAATACGCCCTTGTTACCCAAATAACAAAAAGTAAAAAATATATGCCCTCCAAGTATTTGATTTCCCCTTCTATTCTCTCCGCCGATTTCGCAGAATTGGGCGCACAAATTTCCCAAGCCGAAGAAGCCGGGGCAGACTGGATTCATATCGACGTAATGGATGGCCACTATGTCCCCAATTTGACAATGGGACCTTTTATAGTGGAGACATGTGCCAGGATCACCGATCTCCCCCTGGATGTACACTTGATGATAGAAAAACCAGAGTCGCTGCTAGAGGCATTCGCCCAAGCGGGGGCCAGCACTTTGACAGTCCACATCGAAACATGCCCCCATATCCACCGCACTATCCAGATAATTCATCAATTAAGCTGCAAAGCCGGCATAACCCTCAACCCCGGCACTCCCGCTTCGGCAATCGCTCCCGCCCTCCCCTTTGTAGACTTAGTGCTGGTAATGACCGTCAATCCCGGCTACTCGGGCCAATCTTTCATCCCCGAAGTTGTTCCAAAGATCGCGCAGATACGAAAAATGCTTGACGAGGTAAACCCCCAAACAATGATCGAGGTAGATGGCGGAATCACCTCCCAGACTCTCCCGGCTGTATTAGAGGCCGGGGCGCAAGTTTTTGTCGCTGCAAGCGCGATCTTCAAGCACCCCCTGGGAATTAAAGCGGGTATTAAAAAGTTACAAGCTTCAACTCCAAACTTCGTGAAGACGTGAAACGTGAAAACGTGATCTTACGCTTCACGTTTTTACGTTTCACCCTAGCTTAAAAACATCGCGGCCTACAACAAGCCCATCGGCTTACCGTAACCC
>DAOUWT010000023.1 GCA_030666985.1 Chloroflexota bacterium | reverse complement strand
TCTGTTGCCTCTTGGAGAACGGCAGAAAAATCGTCGTCTAATTCCAGGCCAAATTGATCGTAAAGCTGGGTTATCACTTGTTTGGGATTGGAGACAAACTCAACGAAATCAATGACAGCATACCTATCAGAGGGCAAAGACTTCAAGCGTTGATGAGGGTATTTATACCAATGTTTGACATGTTCGATCAAAACGTCTTTATGGGGATAGGCTTCCTCTGGCGTTCCAAACAAACTCCAAACGTGAGCCCACATTTTAATGGTAGAAGGCACCACCTTGACTGGCGTTCGCACAATGTTGATGAACTTCGCGTCCGGGAAATATTCTTTCAAGGTCTCGACCCTAGGAGAAAAATCCGGGTTCTTCGACAGATACCGTTTTCCTCTTGAGATATAAACATGCCGCCTGAGCACCTCGCGGTAATATCCCATGTCGTTCTTTTTTTGCTCAGGGGAAACACGCTCATCATAATAAATATATTTTTTAGCAAAGCGCGGAAAAGGGAAAAGAGCAAACATATTATAAGAAGACAAAATATGAAAAAATACCTGACTGTCCTCTTCTTCTTTATCCATCCCGGTCTCGTGCATGGCCGCATGTGCTACAACGTCATTATTGAATCGTTCTCCAATCCAGCCAAAAGGACGTTCGAAGATAGGGGACAGGGCATTGAAAAACTTCCTATACGTCACCGCTGGCGCAAAATACATCTCCCAGGTTTTGAGGCAAGTTAATTGTTCGTCCTTGAGCAATAAACGATGTAAAAAAGTCGTCCCGGAACGATAATTGCCAATAATAAAAATGGGCGCACTCACCTCTTGTTTTTTGTACTGAGGAAAGAAGAGCCTATCCAACAAATATCCCAAACGCAAATAAAGATTCCAAATAGGATAAACAAAAAAAATAAAAGCCAAAACCGCCAATCTTCTGGGAGATAAACGACCCGGGGTTTTGCTGGATTTAAAAAAGCTATAATAAAGGTAACTGAAAAAAAGATTGAAATTGAAACGCATAGTTTGATACGTGAGGAGTGAAGAGTGAGGAGTGAAACGTGAGGAGTGATGCGTGACATCACGTTTCACGTTTTACACACTACGCAACACGAATTAAAATTCGATTTCCTTAAAAGCAATCATGGCCTGCTCGAAGTCTCTAAAGAGTGTATCCTGTAAGGCTCTAGCACCTCGCAAGTCACCACTGGCTGCCCTTTCTTCCATTTCAAAGCAGGTTTCTGACAATACTGGAGCACCCATATTGCCAGAACTTCCCTTCAGCGTATGAGCCCTGAATCGAACTGTTTCCAGGTCTTCCTCGACCAGAGCCTGTTTTATAGTCTTCAACTGAGCCGTGCCGCTTTCGAGCAGAGTGTTTATCAAATCTGTAATCACTTCAGCAGCGTCGTCTCCCATCACTATCTTCAATTGTTCGATCTTCTCCATATCAAGGATATCTTGTGACATTGCGCCTCCATAAGCTGTTTTACTAAAGAGCGAAACGATTTACCCCTAATAATAATCTGTTCTATTCCTAGGGCTGCTCGTCTTAAAAACAAGAGAATAAACTATTACAAACAAACCAAAGCCAACTATTGCCAAAATGAAAGCCACAAACAATTCCACATACAAGACTGGTTGCCCCGAAATGATAATCTTGGGCAAGCTGCCTCGAAGCTCCGATGGAACCTGAACCCAGCCATGCTTCCCATTCGCATCCACCAACAAAGAAGCCCCGGCATAAGACATCACCGCGATCAAAACCATCATTATACAACCTATTCCCCTCCAAATAGGATGCGTACCCTCCCGTCTCTCCGGCTTCTTTATCACACCTCTCTCGTACATTCCCATTAGACACCTTCCTTGGATTTTTCAATTCTATGCTCGAGGGGGAACGGCAGTTCCCCCGGATTCAGCCCGCTGGATCTGGCGATCCAGCTCGAGCGCGGTCAGTTGATGAATGACCACTACCCAACAGCGGCTGTTTCAACAGCGGCCATCGAGATGGCGGCTGTTTCAACAGCATCGACAATCTTATAATAGCCAGTACAACGGCACAAATTACCCGATATCGCACCCCGAATTTGATTACGCGAGGGATTAGGGTTTTCTTCTAACAACTTCACAGCCGACATCACAAATCCCGGCGTACAGAAGCCGCACTGCACCGCCCCCTCCGAGATAAACGCCTCCTGGACCGGGTGCAGCGCCCCCCCCTCGGAAATCCCCTCCACGGTCACGACATCCGCCCCATGGGCCCGGGGAGCCGGCACCAAGCACGCCATCACCGCCTTCCCATCCAGAAACACCGTGCAGGCCCCGCACTCCCCCTCCCCGCAGCCCTCCTTCGCCCCCGTCAATCCCGCCCCGTCCCGGATAAGGTCAAGGAGCGTTCCCCCGTGGCCGCTCTCGAAAACATACTCCTCTCCATTAATTATAGTTTTAATGGGGGATGGGGGAGAGGGGAGAGCCGCCCGGACAGGTTTAGCTAAACTTGCAGCGTTCTGCCCCCAAAGCAGCGGGGGATTGTCCAGGGGGGAGGGAGATGCCTGACCAGCAGCGATAGCGGTAAGTCCGCGCCGGGCCAGCACCCGGGCCATCTCGTTGCGATAAGTGGCACTACTGCGCACATCGTCAATGGGCCGGGCCGCGGCCTCAACCAACTCCGCCGCGTAAGCAATAGTCTCCTCATCAAGTTCGCGTCCCTGTAAATATGCTTCTGCTTCTTCGGCGTGAATGATTGTGGCCGCCACCGCCCCCAGCGTGATCACAGCCTCTTTCACCGTCTCCCCCTCGAATGTCAGAATAGCCGCCATATTCACCAGAGAAATAGCCTGCGCCCTCCGCAACCCCAGCTTCTGGTAAGTTCCACGCTGATTTTCAGTCAGGGCCGGAACAATGATCTCCCTGACCAACTCATCTGGGCGGAGAATAGTTTTACGCACCCCCAGGTAAAACTCATCCAAAGGGATAACACGCTCACCCTTGGCAGATGCCAGAACCAAACTCGCGCCCATCGCCATTAGGGGAGCAATCGTGTCGTTGGCAGGCGAAGCCGTGACCAAATTCCCCCCAATAGTTCCCCGGTTGCGGATTTGGGGAGCACCCACCTCCCAACAAGCCTGTGCCAGCGGGGGAGCATAATCCCGAACGAGTTTAGAAGCCACACAGTGGTTGTGCGTCACCGTGGGTCCCAGGTGCAAAAACCCTTCATCGTCAAGGCGAATCTCATCGTAACCCGATACACGAGAAATATCGAGGACGATTTCCAGTTCTGAGTGGATGCCGTGCTTCATCTCCAGCACCAAATCCGTTCCCCCGGCCAAGATGTGGGCCTGCTTGCCATGTTTTGCTAATTGTTCTAAAACTTCATCAGTTGTTGATACGTTAATATATTTTTTCCACATAGAATTCTCGATTTTAATACTTTCCTCTTATTGTCATTCCGAAGCGCAGCGAGGAATCTTTCCGCCAATGGATAGATTTCTCCTCGTTCGACTAAACCCATGTCGAAACTTCGTCGAAATGACATAGTACAATTTAATGACATTGACTCCTTACTTCTCACTCTTCACGTTTCACGTTTTACGCCTCACACCACGCCTTCTAACAAACTTAACACTACCGGCAAAAGCTGTTTCTTGCGTGATACCACGCCTTTGGCCAAACGTGTCCCGTCCGGCTGTCCATGATAAGGCATATCGTCAAAAGTAGGAGGAGGATTAGAAATTAGCAAACGGCTGGAACCACGCACCACGTCTGTGACCATCAACATGGAAAAATCTAATCCTCGTGAGGTTCTCAAGGTATCAAGAGCTTTCATAAGAGCATCAAGATGCTTATCAACCTGCATGAGATCGGTGACTTCGGCCTGAGCTATCGCAAATTCCATGCTCCCGGCCGTATAAGTCTTCAAATCGGTGCTCACAATTTCTTCGGGGTCACGAGTAGACAATCCCGCCCCCGCTTTGAGGAGAGCTTCTCCATAAGATTCCAACGTCTCACCCTGGAGAGGGCTATCCCAAGAGAAAGCCCAACGTCCTAAACGCTCCGCGGCGCGGTGGTCGCGGTCGGTGGTGGTGGGGGAGGTGAGCAACAGGGTATCCGAGATCAAACCGGCCAGGAGCACACCGGCAATTTCAGATGGAGCGCTTAACCCAGATTCCACAATACGCTCAAAAATCAAGGTACTCGTGCTGCCTACAACATCAATGGTAAAGCGGATTGGTTGCCGGGTATCCTGGTTTCCAAGGCGGTGGTGATCAATCACTTCCACCAACTCGGCTTCTTCCAATGCCCCTACAGCCTGCTCAATTTCATTGTGATCTACAAGCACCACTTGCACACGAGGAGGATTCAATATATCGCGTTGGCGACAAGTTCCCGCATAGCGTCCTGCATCATCCACCACAAAGAAATAATTTCGTTCCTCATGAAGCACTTTTCTTATAGAATCTCGGATGCGGCTTCCAGCCTTGAATTTTGGCACACCGGTATCGGCCACTTCATGACAAGATACTTCCAAAAATTCAGCAATTTTCATCTCTTGACGTTTGTGATGAGGGCCAACCAACTCAGTCAAAAACGAAAATAAGGTTAGGCCCGTTATCAAACCATAAGGGGTTCCATCTTTATTAATAACAGGAGCAACCCCTCCCGTTCTGCTGGCAATATCCCAGGCTTCACGTAAGGGCGTGTCTGGCGTGGTGGTATCCATGCGGCGGGCAACGGACTCAAAGCGGGGCGAAACATCAGTCAGTATCAAGGGCGGTTCCAATTCTAAGCGGTGAAAGACCCAATCCGTTTGAGGATTCAAGAATCCGGTTCGGGCCGCAACCGCATTTTTACCATCTCTCTCTCTTAACAGCCAAGCATATCCAATTGCCGAGGCAACAGAATCGGTATCTGGGTTAACATGCCCAATGACGTAAATAATATCTTTTTTCACTTTTCACCTCTTCACGTTTGTCGAGTATAACAATGGTTCAGTGATAAGTATACCAAATGGATGGGAATTGTGGGTGCGTTTGCATGTGGCAAGTTTGCAAGTGGCATGTGGCAAGTCTCCCTGCCGAAGATGTGCAAAGCAAGGAGATGTTTCGCGATGTAAATATGCACCCCCCGCCCGCAAACGTTCAAGGTGGCTAATCCGCGAAGGCGGATAGCGAGCTTGTTCGCACGCATGCCAGCAGAATTCTATTCGCCTTGAGACTTTAAACCTAAGCCAATTCTTGCAAACACCGCCCGGTCAAAGTTTCAGCCACATCCCCCCGGTACTCGGCGCTGGCCCATTGGTCACCGGCTTCGCTGTAAGCGCTGCGGGCGGCTATTGTTGCGCCATCCGGGCCGTTTCCGTCCAGTACCAGCAAGGGTATTTCTCCGTGCCCGCCAAGGGCAACTCGCGTGCGTCCCGAGGGCCATTGCGCTACGGCTGCGCAGACGATGGGCAAATCCGCCGGGGAGCGGGCCACGTATTGGTAGGCCAAACTGGCCTGGGCGGGGATGGTCACTTGGGTTATGAGGCTATGCGGCAAATGCTCCACGCGCAGGGAGAGCATCTCGCCTAGGGGGATTTGCTCGGCATCCTTGCCCTGCTGCACTATAGATAATTGGGCGTTGAGGGCTAGCATGGCCGTTGCAAAGGGGGAGCGGCCATCGGCGGCAACCAGCGTCCCGGCAACGGTGGCCATGTGCCGCAAGTTATAGGCTGCCTCGTGGCGGATCGCCTCCGCCAAGGCTGGGAGACTATCCCCCGCTTGGAGCAGAGCTTGCAAGGTGACGTTGGCTCCAATCTTCAACTCTTGGCCTTCAGTTTCAACATCGTCCAACCCCAGAGATTGTAAATCTACCACCGCGACAGTTTTATCCAAAGGCTGGTTGAGTACAGTCCCGCCCCCCAGAGGAACGGTAACTGGTTCAGAGCGGGCTAGTAAAGCTAGGGCTTCATCCAATGTTTTGGGACGGTTATATTCAATAATCATAATTAGCTCGCTTTGGGGAGTAGTTGGGTAGTTGTCAGTTCAATAGTTCAGTAGTTTTTCCTAGTTTCCTAATCACCAGTCCCTGATTCCTAGTCTGGATACACCTTCCAGCCCATATCTTCCAAATCAACGTCTTCAAGCATTTCAGGTGGGGCATCAACCAACAAGGCTTCGGCCTCAACTAAAAGCTCACCGTCTGGGCCGTAGATTTCGGCTGTGGAGGCGGCTGTGCGGCGTTTGCTTTTTTGGGCGTGCCCCACAATTTTGATCGGTTTTCCGGTGGGGACGGGTTTGCGATAGGTTATGCTCAATTTGGCTGTGACCATGAAACGGGTGTCTTCAGGGCTTCCCATGTGGACACGTCCTAGAGTTTCGTCAACGAGAGAGGCCACAATTCCCCCATGCACCACGCCCTGATAACCCTGAAAATGGTCAGGGACAATGTAGTCAACCACGACATCGCCCGACTCGGTTTCGTAAAATTCTAAATGCAGTCCAAATTCATTTTCTACACCGCAGACGAAACAATCTTTAGAATTCGGCTGTTTCCTCATAATCGCCCCCACATTTTCGGCGCCAGCTCACGTGAACGGGCTGCAATACTCTCCTCATCAATGGTTAGGATTTGTTTATTCTTCATCAATATTTTACCGCGACACACTGTAGTATCGACCGTAGCATCCACCATGCCGAAGATGAGATGCCCCAGGAAGTTGTCTGCGCTAAGAGGTGTGGGGGGATGATAGTCGAGGATGGCGAGGTCTGCCGGGCGGCCAGGGGCAATCTCCCCCAGGGGAAGGCTAAACTGACGTTCGGCGATTTCAGCGTTGTTCTGCAACAAGAGTTGAGGGGCTTCGACAAAGGCCACACGCGGATCTCTCTGATCAAGCCGGTGGAGCAAATAGGCCACCCGCATTTGAGAGAGCATATCCGAGGACATGCCATCCGTGCCCAACCCAACCAGGACTCCCTTTTCCAATAAGTCAAACAGCTTAGTAACACCCACGGCGTTGTTCATATTCGATTCGGGATTATGGACGACGATCGTGTTCGTGTCGGCGAGAATGTCAATCTCGTATTCATCAACATGGACGCAGTGAACGAAAATGGATTTCTCACCGGTGACGCCAAGGTCGTGCAGCCTGTCAACAACGAACTTCCCATATTTAGAACCAGAATCGTGTTTGTCAGCTTTATCCTCGGCAACGTGGATGTGGCATCCTACCCCAGCGTCAGCAGCAATCCCCACGCACTTCTCCACGGTTTCGTCGGAAACGGTGAAGGAGGCGTGCAGGCCCATCATGGCCGCGATCTGCCCATCCCCTTTGCCAACCTTTTTGATAAAGCGTTCGTTCTCGGCAATCCCGGCCCCGGGCATGTTACGGTCTGAGACCTCGTAGCAGAGAGATGCCCGCAGCCCAGCCTCCCGCACCGCGTCTTCGATGAGGTCCAGCGACCCATCCCGGCAAGAGGGCGAGGCGTGATGGTCAATGATGGTGGTGGTCCCATTGCGGATGCTCTCAATGAGAGGGATTTGAGCCGAAAGGGCAACATCTTCCTCGGAGAGGGCCATGTCTAACTTCCACCATAACCTTTCGAGAATCTCGACAAAATTGGAGGCTGGCTCACCGGGAGGGGCCATCCCCCGGGCCATGGTGGAGTAGAAATGGTGGTGGGTGCAGATGAATCCAGGAAGGATGACTTTCCCTGAGCAATCCACCACTTCCGCGTCGGGATAATACTCCCGCATTTCGGAGAATCCGCCCACTGCGGCCACGTTTTCACCATCTGTAACAACGGTGCTATTCCATAAAACTTGGTTGTTCTTGCCTAAGGTAATGATTATGCCGTTTTCAAATCGAATTGTCATTGGTAACTCCTGTCCACTAATCTTCGCTAATCTTTTTTAAGTAGTTGCTCAAAATAAAGATGGAGATGTGCATTGCATCTTCTCTTGGATGCGTTGCACATCGGGTTGCCAGAACACAGCCGATTCTGCAGGTGCAACGCACTCCTAAAATGCGGGGAGTGCAGTGTACCTGCTGTTTCCTGATTCCTAGTCCCTGATCACTGATTCCTAGTACCTGTCCTCCTCAGGTGCAACGCACTCCTAAAATGCGGGGAGTGCAATGCACCTGCTTTTTCCTGATTCCTAGTTCCTGATCACTGATTCCTAGTACCTGTCCTCCTCAGGTGCAACGCACTCCTAAAATGCGGGGAGTGCAATGCACCTGCTGTTTCCTGATTCCTAGTCCCTGATCACTGATTCCTAGTTTCCTAGTTCCTGTCCAACATATAAGGGTAACGTTGTTTGACAGTGCGAATCACTTCTAGCAAGTGCTGCACCTCTGAGTTGATGTCGAGAGCGGAATCTTGGGGCTTTACTTGACCATCTTCCAATACCAGATCATAAACATCACCAGCGTATTTCATTTTTAGGGTCGATTCTGTGAGGAAGATAAAGCCTTCATTGGCTATGTTTTCAAAATCTTCTAATTTCCAGAAAAGGGTGAATTTGTCTTTGTAGGGGTCTCCGTCATAGGGACAGAATACGCTGCAATTGCCGCACTCGTTGCAGAGGCCTTCAATGTGCAGGATTTGATTGACATCCCGCAGGCCAGGTGCATCTACCTTGATTGCTACATTAGCCCCATTGGGACAAACTTCCACGCATTTATTGCAAACCAGGTTACATTCCAAGCAGCGATTCGTCTCAGTGGCGAAGTCAGTATCAAACTCATCGGCAGGGACTATGGGGTGAATGACTGCTTTTTTAGCAGCTATATCCTCCAAGCGTTGCTCTTGGTTAAAGGAATAATCACCGGGGGATACGGTCTGAGGGACTATGCCTTCTTTGGCGAAAATTCCGTCTGCCACGGCTTGGGCATCGGCAATGGCCTCAACAATGGACGCCGGCCCCCGATAGGCATCCCCCCCAATGTAGACATTCTCTACGCTGGTTTCGTTGAATTGATTGACCTGGATGTTGCCTCTTTCATCAATGTCAATTCCATTTGCCTTAAGGAGATCGTAATCTGCCAATTCGCCAATGGCTGAGAGGACGGTGTCAATTTCAAATTCGACAAACTGGCCCTCAACGGGGACGGGACGCCGTCTGCCGCTGGCATCTACCTCTCCGAGTTTCATTTGCTGGCAAGTCAAGATGCCGTCTTTTAGTGAAACGGGATTCAACAATTCTCGGAAGGCGATGTCGTCTCCCAGGGCGAGTTCTAATTCTTCACGCTCGGCGGGCATTTGTTTTTGTGTGCGGCGGTAGATGATGATGACGTTCTCCACGCCGGGGACACGCTTGGCCGCTCTGGCGCTGTCCATGGCGCTGTTTCCGGCTCCAATGACGGCCACGTTCTTTCCAAGTTGAATATCTTGAGGATTGCGCTTGAATTCTTGTAAGAATTTGATGCCGCCGAGGACTTTATCTTGGTCGCCCTCTACTTTCAACATGCGAGATTTCCAGGCTCCAATTGCCAAATGAATATATTTGAAACCATCTTCTTTTAATTCTTGGACGTCAATCTGGGGATCGCATTCCAGTTCAAAGCTCATACCCATTTTTTTAACCAAGGTCAAATCATTTTCGATGGCCCACTCGGGGATGCGAAAACCGGGGATTCCGTGCATGACCATGCCGCCCGGTTTGTCAGTTTTATCGAAGACGGTAACGTTGAATCCCTCTCTAGCTAAGAAATAGGCTGAAGAGAGACCAGCCGGCCCGGCTCCCACCACCGCGGCCCTGATGCCGTTCTCCGGTTTGCCATCTGCCAGCTTTTCCATGAATTCTTCAAAACCTTTCTCGTCGGCAATTCGTTTCAAGTCACGAATGCGAACGGCGTCTTCATAATCATTGCGGACACATTTAAGCTCGCATCCATGCTCACAAATGAACCCCGTCATAAACGGAAGGGCGTTCTTAGCGACAATCAATTGGTATGCTTCAAAATATCTCTCTTCGCCAATCAGACGAATATATTCAGGGACATCTTGATGGATGGGACAAGCAACAGTACAAGGAGCTACAAAGCAATCCAGCAAGCCCAGTTTTTGGTCAATTTTCATGGGCGCGTCGGGTTTGGCTTCTTTTTTATAACGCGCATTAGCGAAAGCATCTTCAGCTACAAGGCGCAATTTCTCCACGGAGACAGTTTCCGGAGGGAGAGATTTCAGGCCCTCTTCAAGCAAATGTGCCAATTGCTTCTGCCGAGCATAACCGCCTGGTTTCAGCAATTCGGTAGCCATGGTGATGGGGCGAATCCCGGTCCCAAATATCTCGTCAATATTGAAATAATTTGCGCCGCCCGAATAAGAGATTGGCAATTGACCATTGAACTCTTCGGATAATTTTCGGGCCAAGTTGATGGTAAGAGGATAAAGAGCACGCCCGCTCATATACATCTCATCGGTGGGGAGGGCGCCTTTATCGTTCACCACGGCCAGGGTATTGGATAATTTCACGCCAAAATCCACTCCATGCTCTTGGGCAAATCCGCTCAAGGTATGGAGCATCTTCACCGCATCGGGATATTGCATATCGTGGGTAAAAGTATCTTCTTTGAGCGTGATATGGTCATAGCCCAAATCCGCGAAAACGTCTCTCACGTATTCATATCCATGCAAAGTGGGGTTTAGTTTCACGAAGGTGTGCATCTTCTTTTCAGAGATCAGATATTTGCAAATTATTTCTTGCTCATCTGGGGGGCATCCGTGCATGGTGGAGAGGGTGATGGAATTCGAGATGTGAGGGGATATTCCGTCTACAAAGCCGGTATCCGAGATGTTAGGCACCTCCCCGGCGTGGATGGCGGCTTTCAGGTCTTTGGCACATTCTTGGAAGATGCCCGTCTGGGAAGCATCCTTGAGACCTTCGATGAAACCATCAATCTTGGGAGATTTTATGCCTTCCAAGTCGTAGCCCACGCTCATGTTGAAGACAAAAACGCGTTTATCAGATTTAGAAAGTCCCAGCATCTTATTAGCCACATGAATCAAGAACCAGGCTTTCACGTATTCTTCGAAGGCTTCTTCAACTTTAAGTTCAGTTGACCATTCTGTGTTATAGGCCTCATCGGGAGCGTCAATGCAGGGTTTCTCGATTTCAAGCTCATCCATGATTTGGACGGTTTTCAGCTCGAAGAAACGTCCCCCGGTCAGGTATGCGGCAAGGATGTTCTGCGTGATCTGCGTGTGAGGGCCGGCGGCCGGGCCTATGGCCGTCTCACATTTCTCGCCGAAAATGCTGAAATATGCGTCATCATCTTTATAATAAAATTTCTCACCGGGGATGGTAAAAATACTTTTTTCGTTTTTATATTCTTCAAGCATCCAGTGGAGAAGGTTCTTGAATTTTATGGGGTACATTACATCGCTCATTTTTATCTCCTACGCTACTGTACTAACACGAATTTCCCCCACTACATTGGTTTGACGCTGGTTAGGCCGTTCCAGGAAAACAAGTATCCTAAAAAACACCATGTTTTCTCAAACAGAACATTATTAGTAAGCGTTCAGCTATGTCACTCTGAGAGAGCGTTTTGTGCGAACGAAGAGTCTCCCTGCTTAGAATGTAGGGGATTCTTCGGGCAAAAAACGCCCTCAGAATGACACCCTCTGAACGGTTACGTTAATTTTACAGGATAATCACTTATGAATCACCTAAATTATACCACTCACTGATTACCACAAACGTTTATCACAAACCTCTCTTGCACTGAGTTTTCCAACGACCCAGGAACATAACCTCGAACCCAGGTAATAGCCTCAGAGCCGGAAAAGCCTAAAATGCGCCGCGCCAAACAGGCCATAAAGATTCCCGTCCGGCCAACACCAGCCATGCAGTGAACGGCAATAGTCCATCCCCCTTTGGCATAATCTTCCACGGCCTGGAGCGCGTCCCCGAAGGCAACCAGGTCGGTCGGGGTTTGAAAATCTGGGATCGGCAAATGGATAACGTCTAATCCAGCCTCCTCGTAAAAGGCTACCAAATCGCGCCGGGCATGGACTAGATATTCTTGAAGTTCGGTCAAGACGACGACCATATCCACCGCTTCCTCTTGATAGCTTTCCCAGAGATCACCGGAGGCATAAGGGCTAAAAGGCATGGGACTGCGAAAAATGCGGCCTGGTAAGTTAAAAGGGAGTTCTACTAACATCAATCCTCCAATCTTTTCCACTAATCGGCCGTAAACTACACGGCACGCTAATCTACGCGAATTTGAGAAACAAATGCGTAACGCAAGGGCGCAGGGACGCGGAGACGCAGGGTTATTTTTCTTTTTCCCTGCATCCCTGCCTCTCTGCGGTTCTGCGTTAAGTATGAGGCAGTACCTACTCCGCCGGGCGAAACTCTACCAGTTCAATGACGCCGTCAAGGATGATGGGGAAGGAGATGCCCCCCACCGCGATGCTGGCTTGGTCTACTTCTTGTTTGAGCAGGCCTTGGTTGGGTTCAAACCAGAGCGAAGTTTCTACAATAAGGGTAGCCGCCAGGGCCATGGTTTCGCCTTCTGATTCTATCTGGGCATCAACGTCAATGGTGATTTTACGCTGGAGCTTGATGGCCTCGGGGAATTCGCCCGCTATCACGGTCACAGAATCCAGGGTGGCTTCTCCCACGCCCAGAGTGTGCCACTCCATGACCAGGGGACTTTCATCCAAGCGGCCCGTGATCACGTCGCCTTCGTCGTCAATTTCGATCAGGCCCGTCGCGGCGTAGTTTCCCGTCCAGGCATAATCCCAACTATGAGCGTCGAGGGTCTGGTACGAGGGAGCAAAAACACCGTCAATGTGTTCAATTTCCAAAGAGCCGTCCACTTCTCCCAGGAGGAAATCAAGCATGAGAATGGGGAAGTTGAGGATAGCGCCATCATCACAGGTGACAATGGTCTCAGTCATGATGCCGGTGCCAATATTAAGGGTATTGAGCGTGGCCTCGTTCCCTTCTACCTGGCTGACGGTCAGGCTAATCTGATAAGTCTCTCCCTCGGACGTCAATTCATAAATCCATTGATTGCCCACAACAAGGGGATAAAGCACATTGGCACACGGGCCAGATTCCGCGGGGGGAGGAGGAACCAAAACGCCGGCGGGGAGGGACGCGGGGGAGGGAGGCAGGGTGGGGGTGGGGGTGGGCGGCAGGGGGGGGGGAGTCTCTGTGGGGGCAGGCGTGGCAGTTGGGGTAGCCGTGGGTGAGGAGAGGAATGGCAAAGTGCTGCACGCCAAACTACCTAAGAGCAGCGCGGCAATGAGTAAAAAAAGTGAGCGTTTCGCAAATTTCATGAGGGGAATCTCCTTGTATGAGGGGGGGGGGATAGTGATAGCACAGAATAAAGCAAAAGGGTCGGGGTGTCAAGCAAAGGAGACAAAAGAGCCAGAAGAGGCAAAAGAAACAGGAAAACAGAGTAACCAATGCACCACTTTCCCAATATACCTGTCTCCAATTTACCACTCCATCATCTTGCTGCTCGTTGACCGAGTAGACGAGCATAGGTTATAATGTTTCTGTAGCTAAATTCAAAATCTAAAGTTGTCAGCCAGGAGATAAAACTATGGAACTTGCCACAATTGTAAAAGACATTCATCGATTAAACCACGTATTGGAACGCTTTGAACGTAAATATGGCATTATGTCCTACACTTTCTATGAGGTATACAACAATGGGGAAGAACCGGAAAATGATGCCTGGGTATTAGACTTTGAAAAATGGGCTGGATTATACGAAGTCTGGCAAGATCGTCAACAAGCTTATGATAATATATTGCAACATACTCGCCGGGAGCCGTCATCTCTTTATGAAGTTGTCCAGGTATAAAGGGGAGAAATAATGCTGGAACACACCCTGCTAGACTACGAGTTGTTCATCTATGCCTTGCAAGACACCTATCCAGATATTCAAACCTCAACTCTTACAGTTATCCGCCAAGCCAGCAATGTAGCCACCGTTGAAGGCGAGTTGTTTTTCTCAGGGGATTTGCGGATACGTGTAATGGAAGTTGTGCGCTTTGACCTGGAACCATCTCGACTGACCCGTTACGGCTACAATGTCTGGCGCGGAGATGAGAAACTCTATTGGTATGATTCCCAAGCGCATCCAAATAACCCGGATTTGGCTGTCACGCATCCCCACCACAAACACATTCATCCTAACATAAAACACAACCGCATCCCCGCACCAAAGATGTCATTCACCAAGCCTAATTTGCCATTTTTGATTGAAGAAGTTATGGAACTAGTGCATGCAGGCTAATAGCCACAAGATAGTGGAGACAGGGGGCTAGGAATCAGGCAAGCAGGGAAACAGGGAAACAGGGGAAAAAGAAGAGCCAGATGAGGCAGAAGAATGAATCGCTCAATTTCCCAACATACCAATTTACCAACACACCAACCTGCGGTAAAATCTCTCCCGTGTGTAAATAAAGATGTGCATTGCATCCTCTTTTGGATGCGTTGCACATCGGATTACCAAAATACATTCTGTCCCGCAGTAATTATTCACTCTCCGTTTGTAACCGTTCACCCCCCCGTTTCCACAAGGATAGTGAAGGTGTCTCACCGAACGCCGCCGCTCGGTTGCAAACCTTCGCTATCCCGTGAATAAGAATAATTCGCTATGGGGAGTGAATAATTACCTCCGTTTGGAGATAACCACGAAACTAGATTTTGAACAATTAATCACAAAAAATCTACAACCTTTGGAGGTTCTACATCATGCCGTACCAACGAACAAACGCGCTCAACTACGCCAACGAGAACAAGGAACGTTTCCTAGACAAATTAAAAGAAGTTGTGGCTATTCCATCCGTATCCACCGCCGAGGAGCATGTGCCAGATATTCAAAAAACAGCCCAATGGCTCAAAGAGGAGTTACTAGCCCTGGGGCTAGATAACGTCAAAATCTACCCCACGGCGCGGCACCCCCTCGTTTACGGGGATTGGCTCAGGGCCGGCCCCCGCGCTCCCACGGTTCTCATCTACGGGCACTACGACGTGCAGCCCGAAACCCCGCTCGACAAGTGGGACACTATCCCCTTCACCCCTACCATCAAGGGAGATAACATCTACGGGCGCGGCACCACAGACATGAAAGGGCAGATTGTCGCCACCCTGGCGGCGGTGGAAGCCATCCTCCAAGCGGGAGATTTGCCCCTCAACGTCAAATTCATCATCGAGGGAGAGGAAGAGATCGGCGGCCCCAACCTGGAAGATTTCATCGCCTCCCACACCGACCTGCTGGCCTGCGACTTTGCCCTCAACCCCGATACGGGGATGCTGGCTCCCGACACGCCCACCATTACCTACGCCCTGCGCGGATTGGCTTACTTTGAACTCCGCGTGTACGGGCCGCAGCAAGACCTCCACTCCGGGCTTTTCGGCGGGGTGGTGCACAACCCGGCCCAGGTGCTGGCGGATCTCGTGGCGGGAATGCACGACGCCCGGGGGCGGGTCACACTGCCCGGGTTCTACGACGCAGTCATCCCCCTGGACGAGGAAGAACGAGCCGAGTTGGCGCGTCTCCCCCTCACCGAGGAGTTTTACCTCCACGAAAGCGGCTCCCCGGCCCTATGGGGAGAAGAAGGCTACACCCCGGCAGAACGCACGGGGGCGCGTCCCACGCTGGAGGTCAACGGCCTCTACTCCGGCTATATTGAAAAAGGCTCAAAAACCGTCCTCCCCGCCTACGCCATGGCTAAAATCTCCACCCGCCTGGTTCCCGAGCAAGACCCCCAAGAAGTGGGGCAACAGTTGCGGGCCTATCTCGCCGAAAACGCTCCCCCCACCGTAACCTGGGAGCTAGAGCAATTGTCCGGCAGCGTGGCATCCCTCAGTGACCGCCAATCCCCCTGGATACAGGCCTACATTGAGGCGGCCCAATCCGCCTGGGGAACGCGCCCGCTCTTCAAGCGTGAGGGTGGCAGCGTGCCGGTGGTGGTACACTTCCAAGAATTGCTGGGCGTAGACTCGGTCAACATTGGCTTCGGCCTCCCCAGCGACAATATGCACGGGCCTAATGAGAAGCTGCATTTGCCGACTTTTTATAAAGGGATTGAGGCGTTGATACATTTTTTCTATGAGGTGAAAAGTGAAACGTAAAACGTGAAGACGTGATGCGTGTTGCGTGTTGCGTGAAATGTGAAGCGAGTATTTAATGAACCTTGATGATATAAAAACCCCTCGAGAAAATGCGCAAGATGGCCAACGCGCTTATCAGGCGGGAGAATACGAAAAAGCCGCCCGTTCCTTTGCCGGGGCCGCAGGTGGCTTCCAGGTCGCGGGGGATGCGCTCGAAGCCGCTGAAATGCGCAATAACCAAGCCGTGGCGTTGATCCAGGCCGGCAGCGCGGAGCAGGCCCTGCAGGCCGTGGAGGGCACAGAAGCTATTTTCGCCCAGGCTGACGATCCTCACCGTCAGGCCATGGCCATTGGGAACCGGGCCTCAGCCCTGGAAGAACTAGGAGAACTTCAAACCGCTCTCGCCACTTACACTCGCTCGGCTGAAATATTTCAAGAAATTGGCGCTCAAGAAGAATATGCCCAAATCATGAAATCCATTTCGGCCCTAAAACTTCGCCAGCGAAACCCCCTGGGAGCCTTAGCCTCCATGGGAGATGGCCTGGAAGCCTTTGAACGTCCCACCTGGAAACAACGTTTGGTGAAGCGGCTCCTGAAAATCCCCTTCAATTTCTAGGGTAGACTGCTCCCTCTCACGCTCGAGGGGGAAGGTCACTTCCCCCGGACTCAACCCGCCGGATCTGCCGATCCGGCTCGAGCGCCGGGTAAAACAACCCCCCCCCCCCCCACCGCCCCC
>DAOUWT010000294.1 GCA_030666985.1 Chloroflexota bacterium | reverse complement strand
GGCAGATTTCTCCGCCCCGGACGTTATCCGGCATCGTGCCCTGGGGAGTGCGGACTTTCCTCGACCCCGTGCTCACGCGCAGAGCCGCAATCACCCGGCCAACCTGGGGATTCCATCTTATCATGTTTAAGGTATTCCTTGTAGGGAGGCTTAGAACAGGCACCGGGAAACTGAATACTGAATACTGTCCACTGCCCCTCCCCGACTTAATTGACTGAATCGCTTAAGCTTGTTAAAATAGCGATAGTTGGATTGTTGAAGCGATGATTACGACATTGGATGAACTTAGAAAAAGGAGTAAAATATGACAGAAGAAATTATTAACACGACACCTGTAGAAGACCTCACTGATGATGATAAGTTGTGGGGAATGTTGAGCTGGCTCCCTTTTGTTGGGTGGATACTGGCTATTATTGCCCTCGTGATTGAGCCACAAAAAAACCGCCCCTTCATTAAACACCATGCTGTTCAGTCGCTTGCGGCCAATGTGGTGCTGGGCATCGTTAGCATTATTTTAGGTGCCACAGTTGTATTAAGCTGTTTGTCACTCTTGGTACCTCTCGTTTTGATCTATCCGGCAATCAAGGCTTATCAAGGTGAAGAGATAGAAATCTTTTGGCTCACAGATTTCTGCAAGGATCAAGGTTGGATCTAGGTGCTCTTATCCCCTGATTACTAGTGAGCTGTCAAGTGTAATTTGATGTGTTCGTAGCACCCAAAAGCAGATGCAATGCACCACTAACATTTTGAGCAAGTACACCCAAAGGGTGTGCACAGCCGGGCACGTGAGTGCCCGGCTTAGGCGATGGGCGAACTCTCGTTCGCCACTACAAGCTATTAATTTAGGCTTGACAAGCCACTAGTCCCCAATCGCATAGGAGGATCATCAACCCAGTCCTAGGGGATAGCGAGGGTCTGTGACCGAGCGGTGAGGTTGGTGACGGCCGCCCGTTCGGTTTGCCCTGTCAAAAAACGCCACTAGGGTAGACAAATTAGCCCCCTTCCTATAAAATGTTTTTTCGTGAATAGAAGATAAGTAATACCACACCACAAATCTGATTGGAAGAATGTAAAATAAGGAAAATGGAGGATTAGTCTTGGCTAAAAAATCAGCTCGCAAACGCGCTCGACAAAATGAAAAACAACGGGTGAGAAATCGCTATTACCGCAACACTGCCCGAACTCTAGTTAAAAAAGCAAAAGAAGCTATCGCTAACAAAGACTTGGAAGGTGCAAAGATAGCAACCCAAAAAGCCACTCAGTCTTTGGACAAAGCTGCGGCCAAAGGGGTACTACACAAAAACAACGCTTCTCGACGGAAAAGCCGGCTCATGAAGAGTCTGAACACCCTGAAAGAAGAAGCCTAAGTTTTTTACATCCTATTTCGGAAAACCTGAATGGTTCTAGCGGGAGCTTTGAAAGCTCCCGCTTTTTGTGTTTCCTGAACTCCCCAGGGTGATTGGTGGAAATGCAAGCGGTTGGGGGATGGTAAAGCCTCGCCCCCCCCCCGTCCCCCCCAAAAATCCACATGGCCTGAATAATCACCTAAGTGATGAACCATGATATAATCCCCGACAAGAGCAGGCAGCCCAACCGCTCACGTTTCACTCGTCACGTTTTCACGTTTCACTCCTCACTCAACAAATAGCGAGAAAATTTATGTTTGAATCCGAACAAAAAGAAGCCGAACAACAAATTTATCTATATTTAAAAGAAAGGGACATCCCTGCCCCCGAGACATTTCAGTGGGGAAACGTTCCCTTTGAAGGCGAGTGGGGCATGTCGACTTCCCTCTTTCAAACGGCTGCTCTGGAAGCTAGGTCTGGAAAGCGGGTAAACGTTCCCGAACGCGCTCAAGAAATTGCTCAAGAGCTTGCCGCCCACATTGGGAAACGCCGCAGTTTCTCACGAGTGGAGGCTGTGCGGGGATACCTGAACCTCTACTTTGACACCGGAGAGTTCAGCCGCAAAGTAATTGCCAAGGTCTTAGAGCAAAGAAGGGACTTTGGGAAAGGCGTCCCCAAAGACGAACAGGTGATGGTGGAATTTTCCCAGCCCAACACCCATAAAGCCTTCCACGTGGGGCATCTCCGCAGCGCAATTTTGGGGGACGCGGTCTGCCGCATCATGGCTTTTGCCGGCTACGACATTGTGCGAGCCAATTTTTTTGGGGATATCGGCCTCCACGTTATCAAGTGGCTTTGGAACTACATGAATCACCACGCCGGGGAAAAGCCACCCGCCGATACCACCCGCTGGATGGGAGACCTCTACGCCGAAGCCATCAGACGCCTGGAAGAGAACCCCGATCTGGAAGAAGAAGTGCGGGAACTCTACGCCCGCTGGGACAGGCGTGACCCCGAAGTAGTGGCCCTGTGGCAGAAAACACGCCAATGGTCATTAGACGGTTTTGATGACATGTACGAAATCCTAGACATCCACTTTGACCGCCTTTACTCTAATAGCGACGCCGAAGAGATGGGCAAGGAGATAGTGAGTGAACTCATAAAAAAGGGAATTGCCGAAGACCTGCGCCCTGGGGGAGCCGTAGTCGTTCATATTGACGACCTGCTAAAACTGGATAAAGAAAAATACCGCGTTTTGGTCGCGCTGCGCTCAGATGGCACCGCCCTGTACGCCACCCTAGACCTGGCCTTGGCGAAGATGAAGTTCGCAGAATACGACCTGACAAAATCTATTTACGTGGTTGATGTGCGGCAGACGCTGCATTTCCAACAAGCTTGGAAAACTTTAGAAATTGCCGGCTACGAATGGGCCGAACGCTGCGAACACCTATCCTACGAATTGGTCAACCTGCCCGGGAACGTGGTCATGGCCTCCCGCGAAGGCACGGTGGTTTTGCTAGAAGACTTGATACGCGAAGCTACCGCGCGTGCCTTGGAAGTGGTGGAAGAGAAAAACCCTTCCTTGATGAAAGAGATAAAACAAAGCGTGGCCCAAACAGTAGGATTAGGAGCCATCAAATACCCCATGCTGGCCCGCGATAACACTAAAATTGTCACATTTGACTGGGAGGCGGCCCTGGACTTCAACGGGCAGGCTGCTCCATATATCCAATATGCGCACGTCAGGGCCAACAGTATTCTAAGGCGCGTACATGGGTTACAGCCAAACCCGGTCGCCCCTTCCCACGACCTGGAGCCAGCCGAAGTAGACTTGATAGAGCGCATTTCCCAATTGCCAAACGAGGTACAGCGGGCGGCAGAAGACCGTAAAACGCTTCACATCACCAACGCAGCTTACGAGTTAGCCCGCTCCTTCAATAGATTTTATAAACAATGTCCCGTCCTCGATGCCCCTCACGAAATCCGAAAATTCCGCCTAACCCTTGTCGCCGCAGCCCGTCAAGCCATAGCCAACGCTCTAAATTTGCTGGGGATTGAAGCTCCGCCGGTGATGTGAGGGCGTGATGCGTGTTGCGTGAAACACGTGTCGCAATTGACTATATTTATGAAATCCGCATAGGCAGCCCCCTCCCAGCCTCCCCCAAATGTGACGAAGTGCGTGTCAAATTTTGGGGAGGGGCAGAATCTCGTGCGCGAAGT
>DAOUWT010000028.1 GCA_030666985.1 Chloroflexota bacterium | reverse complement strand
GGGTGTGGCAATCTCCCTGAACACTGTGCCCCTTTGTTGCTCAGGGAGGCTGCCGCGTCACAAAAGGCGTTCCTCGCAGCGACATATGTTTCTTAGTAGGGCGGTTTTTGCCCGAAGAATCCCCCACATTTTGAGCAGGGAGACTCTTCGTTCGCACAAAACACTCTCTCAGAGTGACATGGCTGAACTCCTTATATCAGAAATTCTTTACAAATGAGACAAGATTTTTGGACACGGATGAACGCGGAAAAACGCGGATAAAAAATTTAAAAATCCGCGCTTGTCCGTGCTCGTCCGCGTCCCATTCTCTTGTCGGTTTCGCCAAGGGCGTGCCTACGGCAAGGCGAAGCTTCGTTAGACGCTTACTGCAAAACTTCATCAACGTTTATTAAAGAAAATCTCCCTGCCGATGAGGAATAAAAACCCCCGAATAATCTCATTTTTTCGCCGAAAAGTCTTGTTTTTTCGCCGAAAAGTCTTGTTTTTTCGCCGAAAAGTCTTGTTTTTTCGCCGAAAAGTCTTGTTTTTTCGCAAGTCACTTCTAGTACTAGTAGTGATTGTTGGCGCGATTCTGGGGTCTTCTTTGAGTCATTTTCAAGCTTTTGCCGATGGCGACCCGCGCCGCACGACGACGATTGTAGTGGCATATACTCAGTATGAATGGTGGATGTCCCGCTGGTCAGATAACGAGCACCTTTGTCACATTTATACCGACCACGAAGGTTTTCCCACCGCCACTGAGATTTATATTTACTGTGGGGAAAGTGTTTACGAAGAGTGGGCAGAGACAATCGCTTGCCCAGAAGCAGTTGATGGGGACACTGAAAACTGTTCGGGTGTGTACCTCCATTTAATTGGTTCAACACCAAGAGAAAAAGAAGTCACTATCGAACTTCCTGTTCCAGAAGCAAGAGTGTCTTTGGAGGGGTGTTCTCCTACTGAAACCCCAAACTTGTGTTCTGAGATACCCGCCTTACGGATAACGGCCCAAGACCCACTTCCAAATGAGCACATAACTCAGATTCAGGGTCGCTTGAATAATATCCCTTTTGTATGCCAGGGGCAGACTTGCGAGATACCTTTGCGTGTTACCTCCACGCAGGGGGTAACATTGGAATTTTGGGCCGATTCCAGCTACGGTGACAGCAGCAAACATTACCATGGACGGGTGAGATTAGTTGACAGCGGTGTTTCAGACAGCGGCATTTCAGATACTTCCGAAAGCAGCGGCTGGTATATTGACCTGGTAAGCGAGGGAGGAGACTGGGAGCAAACGGACATCTGCGCCCAAGCGTGGGAGGCTTTTCCCTCTATTGGAACTCCTCCCCATTGGCTCGCCAATCCCACGCACCCGGAATTATTAGCTACGGATATGCCTCTGGCTTATTTAGCGGGGCAGTTGATCAAGAACAACATGGCCGACGCCAGCGATTGCGAGTACGGAGGCCTCCTGACAAATGGCTATGCTTCCCAATGCGGGTTAGAAAAAGCGCGCCCAGAAGTTACCAGGTGGCAAAATTTATTTGATCCCTACATCATCAAAGCATCCCAAGAAAGCGGCATCCCCTCCCAAACCCTGAAAAGGATATTTGCTCAAGAAAGTCAATTTTGGCCTGGAGTACTCCGCAACACCTACGATGAATATGGATTGGGGCAATTGACAGAACTAGGGGCTGATACGGCCTTGCTTTGGAACCAGGATTTTTTCAACCAGTTTTGCCCATTAGTGCTCAGTGACGAGACGTGTCAGAAAGGGTATGCGCACATGGAAGAAGAGAATCAAGTTCTCTTGCGGGGAGCTTTGCTAGCAAGCATAAATGCAGAATGCCCAGAGTGCTCCCAGGGAATTGACATGGAAAACGTCAACACGAGCATCTCATATTTTGCCCAAACTCTGGTTGGGAATTGTAAGCAAACGGGACAGATCATCGCTTCTGCGGCCGGAACAACCCCCGGTGAAGCCAGCAGTTACGAAGATTTGTGGCGCTTTACGCTTGTGAATTACCACGCTGGCCCCGGCTGTTTAGAAGAAGCTGTAGATCAGATTCTAGCAGGAGACCCAATAGATTGGGAGCATGTATCCTTCGAGTTAGGGATATATTGTCCCAACGCGGTAGAATACGTTGAAGAGATTACGAAATAAGTGAAAAGTGAGGCGTGAAACGTGAGGAGTAATGAGTAAGGAGTAAGGAGTGATGCCATTCCTATGGGGATATGTACAAATAAAAACTCCCTTCGCTTTTGTTGACGCGAAGGGAGTTTTTGGGATAGTTCACTATTAAGTTTGCACTTTCCAAATCAATATGTCACTGCGAGGAACGTTTTTTGTGACGTGGCAGTCTCCCAGTTAGCACGAGTACACTTCTGTCGGGGAGATTGCCACACCCCCAGAAAGAGGGGAGGTTCCTTCACTGCGTTCAGGACAGGCTCAATGACATGTGGTTAACGAGAAAAAAATGTCAACTAATTTCTAGCTCAAAATGAACGAGCCCGAGTTTTGGTGGTCATACAGTGGAATTCAAGAGTCACGCTTATTTAACCAAGATCTGAACCAAGGCCAGGAATTCATCCCACTCTTCTGAGAAAAAATGCACCGTGACACTATTAAGCTCAAGGTGATAAGTGCTTTCACCATCCGGCTCATCGGCACGCCAGACTAGATACTGATCTGTTTCTGCGATGACTTCCGTTTTAACTTCCAAAGATTCATTTTCTTTTGTCATTTTATACTCTCCTGTTTTTTATATTAGGGAACCGTGATTAAATAACTTTCCCATTTCCCAAGCCAGACCTAAAGGTTTTCTCCTCGAACCTTTAGGGTCTTTGGGGAAGTTATTTAATTTTCATTCCTAGGGAATTCCATCACGCACCACGCATCACGCACCACCGATGAGCCATTCTTGAAATACTCACTATTTGTTTAAAGTGGTTAGGAACTCTTCGTTGTTGTCTGTTTCACCGAGACGCTTCAAAATAGTCTCAGTAGCGGAGGCTTTATCTAGGCCTGCTCCATGAGGTGGGGGGGAGACCATTTGATCGTACATGCGGCGCATCAACCAAACCCGGGGAGTGAGGTCGGGGCCTAGCAAAAGTTCTTCCCGCCGCGTGGAGGAGCGAGATATGTCTATGGCTGGGAATACTCTCCGCTCTTGCAGTTGGCGTGAGAGGTGAAGCTCCATGTTGCCGGTTCCTTTGAACTCTTCGTAAACAACGTCATCCATTCGGGAACCGGTATCGATCAGGCAGGTGGCAACAATTGTCAACGACCCCCCGTTTTCAATATTGCGAGCCGCTCCGAAAAAGTGCTTGGGGGGATATAAAGCGGAAGGGTCAATCCCGCCGGAAAGTGTCCGTCCCGAGGGGGCAACAATCAGGTTATAAGCGCGTGCCAGGCGGGTTATAGAATCCAGCATCACGACCACCTCTAATCCGGTTTCTACCAGGCGTTTTGCCCGTTCCAAGACCATCTCCGCCACCCGAACGTGAGAGGAAACCGGCTCATCGAAGGTAGAGGAAATAACCTCGGCATCCACAGAACGATCCATATCTGTGACCTCTTCCGGGCGCTCGCCAATGAGGGCTACAATCAGATGCACATCGGGGTATCTCATTGAAATTGCGTTAGTGATTTCTTTGAGGATGGTGGTTTTTCCTGCTTTGGGCGGTGAGACAATAAGCCCGCGCTGCCCCCGGCCTATGGGGGTGATTAAATTGATCAGGCGGGTAGATTTTACGTAGGAACTAGTTTCCAGGTCAAAGCGAACGTTAGGGAAAATTGGGATGAGTGATGTAAACTCAGGCCGTCGCTTGGCCTTGGCTGGTTCCAGCCCATTTATGCTCTCGGCCTTTAGAAGTCCATAATGACGTTCGGAGTCACGGGGCGGGCGGACGTGTCCGATGATCATATCTCCACCCCGCAGGTCATAACGCCTAATCTGAGATTGAGATACGTAAATATCATCAGTCCCAGATTGATAGTTTGCAGAGCGCAAGAAACCAATCCCTTCACTCATGATTTCGAGTATCCCTCCTCGAACTTCACGGCCTTCTTCTTCGGCTTCTGCCCGGTAAATCTCCAATATCAGGGCTTCTTTTTTCAACCATCGGGCGCGGTTGATGTCTAGGTCTTGGCCAATTTGACGCAATTCGCCCAAGGGTAGTTTAAATAATTCTTGTACTCTCATAAATATACTCTATTATTTTGTAATAAGGGGTTAAGGGGTATAGGCCGTTCCAGAAAATCAATTCTTCCAAAGATAGCTGCTTTCCCTGGTAAGGGAGTTGAAAGTTTCAAACTATCCTATTTTGCTCGGAATGGATCGCCAGATCCATGTTTTACAGTAGTAAAATAGTCCAATTTATCACGTTTACCCGCTGGATCTGGCGATCCAGCTAGAGCGAGCGGGATAGAAAACTGCCACTCTTCACCGTAAAAGAGCGCAGAGCAGAGGTTATTGGTTTATTGCCACCTAAAAAGAGGGGATGTTTGGATTATAGCACGTGGAAGTGAAAGTTGCAAGTTTTATTTTCGCCTGGCTCTATAGCGCTTGATCACCCGTTCCCATGCTTCTGTGGGCGACTCAGGCTTCTTCTTTCGGTGTTCATCCTTGCTGAGAAAGAAAGCTAAATCCTCGAACAAGGCCCCAATGGGTGCTTTGGGATCATCTATAACCGGAGGACGGCCCAGGTTGATGGAGGAAACAAAAGTCTCAGAAGCAAAAGGAATTACCAAGTCTATATTGTCTCGAAGGACTTTCTCGATGTCTTTTTGCGCTAAACCACGCCGTTCGAATACCCAGTTCAACACCAGCCGAACTCTATCCCTATAGTATCCCAAAGAGGTGAACACATCCAAGGTCGCAGATACCCCTCGGACAGACGCCAATTCTGGGGACATGAGAAGCATAATCGTGTGAGATGCGTCCAAGCCGGCCAGGGACGGGGGAGTGAAGTTATGCGGAAGGTCTAGCACCAGATAATGATAATTCGCCTGGAGAATATCCAACACGTGAATGATTTTCTCCTCATCGAGAAGCTCAGCATCTTCGGGATGTCTAGGGGCTGCCAAAACTCTCACGCCGTTCGGGTGAGATAAGAGCACCTCATCTATAACATCGGCCGTAATCTCCTCGGTGGGAATAGTAGCCAAGTCGGCCCAGGTGTTCTTGAGAGGAGTATTTAGCATCAGGGCGCAGTGACCGGAGACCAACGCCAAATCTACCAAAACGGACGGTTTCTGCCACAACCCTGCAAAACCGACCGCCAGATTCACCGCCATACTCGATACCCCCACCCCTCCTCGTAACGAAAAGACGGAGATAGTTTTTCCTACAACTTCACCCGTTTCTTTCTCCACTGCCAATGCCCGGCGTAACCAAACCTTGACACGAGCCTGAAGTTCCACGGGTTCGAAAGGTTTGGTCATGTAATCGTCAGCCCCGGCTTCGAACCCCCGCACTTTTTCTTCCAAGGAGTCTTGAGCCGTCAACATGACAATTGGGATGCGATTGACATCCGACATCTTACGCATACGGCGGCATACTTCATACCCATCCATTTCCGGCATCATGACATCCAATATCACCAGGTCTGGTTGGATATCCTGGACGACCTCTAAGGCTTTGACTCCAGAATCCACAGCCGTGGTTTGGTGCCCATCCCGCTTGAGGGTTTCAGTGACCAACTTCAAATTGAACTGATCGTCATCGACAACTAAAATATGAGAAGGCATAGTATCACTCGCTTGAGAAAAGGTTGTTGCTAGTTGCTTAGTGATTATTCAAACCCCGTGGATTTTTTTGGGGGGGACGGGGGGGGGGCGTGAGAGCAACCCCCAAGCGTGGCACACACGCCCAAGCGGGGAACAACCCTGGGGGGGGACGGGGGGGGTGGCGAGGCTTTGCACCACCCCAGCCGTTTGCGTCCCCGCCAATCTCCAACGGGGATAGTGAAGGTGTTCCCGCCGAACGCCGCCGCTCGGTTGCAAACCTTCGCTATCCTTTGGGGGTGGATTGATGATCTTCCTAAATGCGATTGCCCTGGGCAAGTGGGCAATCCGCAATCAGATGGTATAATCACCTGGCAATTGGGCCTACTTTACTATTATATACTAAAAAATCACTATGCTCCTTGAAAAACTAGCTGGAATTGAAGAAAGATACCAAGAAATCAACCAAGAACTCCTCCAAGTAGGAGATGACTATAAACGCGCCGCGGAATTGGGCAAAGAAAAATCGGACCTGGATCCCCTTATCGAAAAAATACAGGGATACAAGGACACTCTCCAACAACTAGAAGATGCTCGCACTCTCCTAGAAGCCGAAGACGAGGAAATGCGTGAGTTGGCGGAAATGGAAGTCGAGAGCCTGGAAGTCCAAATCGAGAGCTTAGAACAGCGCATCAAAAAGTTCTTGCTTCCCAAAGACCCGCGTGACAGCCGCAACGTGATCCTCGAAATTCGCGCCGGGGCCGGGGGAGACGAAGCCGGCCTTTTTGGGGGCGACTTGTTCCGCATGTACAGCCACTACGCCGAAAACCAGGGCTGGAAGGTGGAAATTCTCTCCATGCATGAGACCGGCGTGGGAGGCATCAAAGAAATCTCTGCTCTCATAAAAGGGCAAGGAGCGTTCTCTCGCCTCAAGTATGAGACCGGCGTCCACCGCGTGCAACGTGTCCCCGTGACAGAGTCGCAGGGGCGGATCCACACCTCCACGGCTACCGTAGCCGTTCTGGCCGAGGTTGACGACGTAGAAGTAGACATCAACCCCAGCGATATCGAAATGGACGTCTTCAAAGCCGGAGGGCCGGGAGGGCAAAGCGTCCAGAAAAACTCCACCGCCATCCGCCTTACACACAAGCCAACCGGCATAGTCATCCGCTGCCAGGATGAACGCTCCCAATTTCAGAACCGTGCCAGGGCGATGAGTATCCTCAAGGCCCGTCTCTTCGAAATAGAAGAAACTAAACGCCGCGACGAACAAGATGCCACGCGCCGCTCTCAGATTGGAAGCGGAGGCCGCTCCGAAAAAATCCGCACCTACAACTTTCCCCAATCGCGGGTGACTGACCACCGCATCAACTACTCCTCCTACAACCTTTCTGCCATTCTGGATGGCGACATCGGTGATTTTGTCGAGGAACTGGCTACCGAAGATGAAGCCAATCGTCTCGCCGCTGCTGGGTTGGAATGAGCGAATTGCGAGTTGCGAGTTAGGAACTGATACCTGCTCCCCTGTTCCCATGCCCATCCAACCCCTCCTTCAGACCATCCGCCGCCGCCTGACCGCGCTCAGCGACACACCCTACCTGGACGCCCAAGTCCTGCTGAGCCACATTCTAGGTCAGCGGCGGTCTTGGATTCTGGCCCACCCCGACCCCACCCTCACCGCTGCACAGCGGCAAAACCTCACCCGCGCCCTGCACTGCCTCGAGAGCGGCACCCCCCTCCCCTACGTGCTCGGCCGCTGGGAATTCTACAAGCTGGACTTCATCCTCACCCCACACGTCCTCATCCCCCGCCCGGAGACCGAGCTCCTCGTCGAGAAGGCCATCGCCTGGCTGCGCGACAACCCCTCCCGCCGGAGTTGCGCCGACATTGGGACTGGTTCAGGCTGCATCGCCGTCACCCTGGCGGTCAACGTCCCCGGCGCGAAAATCCTGGCCACAGATATCTCCCCCACTGCGCTGCGAGTGGCCCAGGAGAACGCCCACAAGCACGGTGTGGAGGGGCAAATTTCTTTTTTGGGGGATAACCTGCTAGCAAGCGTGGCGGGGAAGTTTGACGTGATTTGCGCCAACTTACCGTATATCCCGACCTCTACGCTAAAAACATTGGCAGTTTACGGGCAGGAGCCAACCCTGGCCCTGGACGGCGGCCCCAAGGGGTTGCGTCTGATCCAGACCCTGATGGCAGACCTACCCCGCAGCCTGTCCCCCGGCGGATTGCTCCTCCTGGAAATCGACTCCTCCCACGGCCCCGAAGTCAGGCGGATGGCGCAGAAAACATTTCCCCAAGCGGACGTGCAAATACACGCTGACCTGGCCGGGCATGATAGGGTACTTGCCGTTCAAACGACATAAATGTCGAGATACAATGCCCCAGCCCCGCAGGTGAGATGAAATTATAAATGGTAAATTGTGAATGCTGTAACACCGACCCGTAACCCGACATTCATGTCGGAAAATTATGAAGAAAACATGAAAACGATAATTATCCCTATAGGAAACCCCCAAGCCATCCCCGCCGCCCTCGAAATCTTAGCAAGGGACGGATTGGTCGCTTTCCCCACCGACACGGTGTACGGCCTTGGCGCAGATGCTTTTACCCCCCAGGCCATTGAGCGCGTTTACATCGTCAAAGAAAGGTCTCGTGAGAAAGCCATCCCCATCCTCTTGGGGGATGCCGCCGATTTGGAAAAAGTCTCCCCGCCGCCCACGGAGCGTGTTCAACGTTTGGTGGATAGATTCTGGCCCGGGGCGTTGACGCTGATCCTTCCCGCTAAGTCAACGCTCCCGCGGCAGCTTTCACCTTACCCCACGGTGGGGGTGCGGGTTCCCGCTCACGCGGCGGCCTGCGCCTTGCTGCGAGCCAGCGGCCCCCTGGCGGCTACATCCGCCAACATCTCCGGCCAAAAAAACCCCCTAACTGCTCAAGAGGTGCTGGAGCAATTAGGGGGGCGGATTGAGTTGATATTGGATGGGGGGCGCACGCCGGGGGGAGAATCCTCCACGGTGGTGGACTGCACATCCCCCGAATTGAAAATTCTGCGAGTGGGGCCTATTTCGCTGGAGCAACTAAAGAGACCCTAAAGGTTTATGCGCTTAAAACCTTTAGGGTCTTTATACGAATTTTGGGAACTTTACCGCTAGAGAAGCGGCAGATGGATGGTGAAGGTTGTTCCCTTTCCAACTTCACTCTCCACATTAATGCGCCCCCCGTGTCCGGTGATAATTTGTTTCACAACCGATAATCCTAGCCCTGTCCCGTCAACTTTATCGCTGTGGTCAGGGACTCGGTAAAACTTTTCGAATATAAGAGCGAGGTGCTTCTTTTCTATACCTACTCCTGTGTCGCTGACCTCGATAAGGAATTCTTTTTCCTCCAAGATAACTTTTCCTCGCAAGGTGATTTGGCCCCCTTCTTTATTATATTTAATGGCATTATTGAGAAGGTTCAGAAGGGCTTGTTTTATTTTGTCGTGGTCTGCACGGACAATAGGCATATCTTCAGAGATTTCAAGAAGGAGATCCAAGTGATTCTCTTGGGCTTCTTTTCCTACCAGATCGCGGCATTCGATTAGCAGCTTTCCCATATCGAATTTCTCGATTTTGAACTGTGAGCGCCCGGATTCCAGACGAGATAGATCAAGGAACGCGGTTGACATCTCTGCCAAACGATCGATCTCGGTGTGTAAAATATCGAGCATCTTTTCTTTTTGTTCCTGAGAAGCCCGGGGATGTTGTAAGAGGTGGGTAGCTGCCCCGAGAGAAGAAAGCGGTGTCCGTATTTCGTGGACGAATTCTCCAATCAAGTCGGATTGCTGGAACAAGCGCGAGTTTTCAATGGCCACTGCTGCCTGAGCGCCCAGGGCCGTAAGGACTTCCTGATCTTCTGGGGTAAAAGTGCCTTCCTTTTTATTAATCGCTTCCAGTACCCCAATCATCTTTTCCTTTGTAACTAACGGTACCCCCAATATCGACCGGCTGGTCATCTGAGTGGTCTTGTCTACACGTCCAAAATGGCGCTTATCTTCTTGCGGGTTGTCAATGATGATTGGCTCCCGATTCCTGGCAATCCACCCTGCTATGCTATTGTGGAGAGGAACGACCATGCCACGCATGAGGGTTGTATCTATGTTGGTGGCAGTCTGGAAGTAGAGTTCTTCTTTGATAGGATCATATAGCAATATAGAGGCTTCTTCTGCATTGGCGATATCGGCCGCTGCCCTGACGATTTCCATCAACAGAATATCCAAATCGAGTTTGGATGCCAAATCTCGAGAGATTTTGATCAAACGTTGATACCGGCTTAAGAGAGGTGAAAGTGGTTTGTTGTTAGGCATAGAGGACTCTTTGAGTTATCTTAGGGAGGATTTCAGCAACATTGCGACGAATAATTACATTTGCCAGCTTATCTAGGTGAGTTTCCACTTTGTTGAGAATGATGAGTTTCGCACCTTCCCGGATAGCCCTCACGGGAAGATCAGCCACCGGTGTGACCGTTAACGATGACCCAATCGCGAGCAATAAATCACAACTATCCAAGGCTTTTTTGGCTGCCTTCCAGGTGTGTGAAGGAAGTTGTTCTCCAAAGAGGATCACATCGGGCTTAAGAATTTCTCCACAACTTGGACAGCGTGGAATGATGCCTTTCTCAATATACGCTGTGAGTATCCCTGGGGTGTTTTCCAGTTGCTTATAACACCCCAGGCAAGAAAGGGTTTCAAACGTTCCGTGTACTTCCAAAACATGGGAAGCCCCTGCCCGTTGGTGGAGCATGTCTATGTTCTGGGTAATAATTGTCTTAATGTATCCGGCTTCTTCCAAGCGGGCCAGAGATTTATGGGCCGGGTTGGGTTGGGCGCTCAACATGTGACTGGCCAAGGGACGAAGCCACTCGAAAAAACGTTGGGGGTGGTGACGAAAAGCGGTTAAAGATGCCACTTCCATGGGTAGAAAACGGGCCCACAACCCACTCCCGGCAGACCTAAAATCAGGAATACCTGAAGGAGTTGAAATCCCTGCCCCAGTTAAAACTACTCCATGTTGTGCTTGGCGGATGATGTCGGCGGCTTGCTGAATACGTCCCGAAACGTTCAAAGAGGAGGACGACATTTTGATTAGGCTAAAACTGAAGCTAATTTCTCGAATTGCCGAGATGTCAGGCTGCTGGGGGACTGGTGTATCAAAGGGATATTGGCACGGGCTGCCTGATAGGCCATCTCTGGCACAGGAGTAAATACGGTAGAGACAGGATGCCCAAATATGTCTTCGACTTGTTCCAAATTCAATTGGACGCTTGTCCTCATCCGGTTGATCAAAACGTTGGTGATGAGGCCCATACCAACCCCTGCCTTGACCAAAGCATCAAACAGCAATCTTGTTTGTTGAACGTTGTTCGGTGTAGGCTCCATGCAGAGAATAACGCGGTCACACTGATCAATAACCGTTGAAATAAGGGGGGAAAAAGATGACCCTAAATCTAAGATAATATAAGAAGCAAGGTATCGTAAATGCTTGGTAATGGCTAGAAACTTGTCTGCTTCCTCTGTGTACTTGGCGTCTTCCGGTTCATGAGAAGCGAGTAAGGTCTTAATTCCGCTGGCATGGGGAAGCAAATTACCTTTAACATCTTTCTGTGAGATCACCTTATTATTTTCCAGGAGCTTAAGCATTCCACTCGGATTTCTAAGGCCTAAATCCAAACTTAAAGTCCCTTGTCCAGGGCGGTAATCAGATAAAATGGTGCTTTCTTCGGTTTTGTCGTGCAAGGAAACCGCTAAGTTCAAAGCTAGCGTAGAGACACCAATTCCACCCTTGGCCGCTAAAACGCCGAAAACCTTACCGGTTGGAGGAGCAACAACGGGAGCCTGAACGACCGCGGCCCGTTTGGGAGCTCGTTTCAAAATGGCCTTCACCTGGGCAAAAAGTTCACGGGGTTGGGTAGGCTTGGTGAGATAAGCATCCGCTCCTGCCTCGAGGCCTTCTATCTTGTCATCAACCTGGCTTTTTGCGGTAAACATGATAATAGGGATAGGCTCGGTTTCAGGGTTAGCACGTAACCTCCGAGACACCTCATAGCCATCCATCTCGGGCATCATCACATCAAGCAAGATCAGGTCTGGCAGCTTAGCATCTGCTATTTCGAGAGCTTTCTTGCCATTAGAAGTAGCGAGTATCTCGTATCCCTTCTGCTCCAGCATCATCCCTACCAGTTTTAGGGTGTCAATATCGTCATCAACTATCAAAATTTTTTTAGCCATAAGTATTACCTCACGTGGAATATTAAAGAAGCTCTATGAAACCAATATACCATAGATTATAATCTCTTTGATGATTTTAGAACATATTAAGCGCATTTTACCCAAATCTGACCGAAAAATAGTGCTTGGCGTATCGGGCGGGCCTGATAGTCTTTGTTTGGTAGATGGATTAGCCCGTTTGGCGTACCCTGTGGTGGTGGCCCATTTCAACCATTGTTTGCGCCCTGGGGCCGGGGACGAAGCCCGGCAAGTGGAGAGGGTGGCCCTTTCCTGGGGCCTGCCTTTTCTATTGGGGGAGGGGGACGTGAGGCAACGTGCCCAAACGCATTCCCTTTCCATCGAAGAAGCGGCCCGTCTCTTGCGCTACCAATTCCTTTTCAAGCAGGCCCAAAACCTGAAAGCCGGGGCTGTCGTCGTGGGGCATAACGCCGATGATCAGGTAGAAACTATCCTGATGAACATTTTGCGCGGCACTGGGCTGGCTGGGCTTAGCGGAATGTCGCCCTACAGCTTGCCCAACCCCTGGAGCGAAACCATTCCCTTGGTGCGGCCTCTCTTAGGCGTGTGGCGTGAAGATATACTAGCCTACTGCCGGGAACAAAATCTCGAGCCTATCCACGACCCATCTAACGCAGATACGACCTTTTTCCGCAATCGAGTGCGCCGAGAGCTTCTTCCCATCCTCGAAGAGTACCGGCCCGGCGTCCGGCGGCGACTGTGGCAAATGTCCCGCATTTTGGCTGGAGACCAAGAAGCCTTGGAGCTAACCGTTGACCAGCTTTGGGAAGATTTCCCAGCAGAGCGTGCTGCGGGCCACGTGGCTTTTGATATTGAAGAATTCTTGAGCCAGCCAAAAGGCACCCAGCGCCGCCTGATCAGAAAGTGCTTTCACCACCTCCGCCCTGATTTCACAGAAATTAGCTTCGGGGTGGTCGAACAGGCTCGCCGTTTTATGGCGCATCCCCCGCAGAGCAAAGAGGCGGACTTGGCTGGGCGGGTGCGGATCACCTTTATTGGGGGGCGGGCTTATTTCGCCGCCTGGGAAGCCGATATTCCTCTGGATGCTTGGCCTCAAATGCCGCATGAAACCTCTCGGCTGGAGCTGCCCATCCCCGGCGCAGCCAGGTTGCCCGCCGGTTGGCGTCTCCAAGCGAAATACGTCAAAGGGGGGAGCGCGGCGCACGTTCAGGCCATGCAAAACGCCAACCCCTACCGGGCCTGGCTCAACGCTGGGGAAACGCGCTCCCCGCTAACCCTCCGCAACAGACGCCCAGGGGAGAGGTTTGCCCCGTTGGGGATGGAAGGGCGCTCCATGAAGGTCGCCGATTTCATGATCAACGAGAAAATCCCCCGGCAGACTCGCCAAAAATGGCCCTTGCTGATCTCCCAGGGAGAGGTGATCTGGGTTCCGGGCTATCGTTTGGCCCATTCTGTGCGGGTCACTGAGCATACTGAAAAGGTGCTGTTTCTCTCGCTTTACAGGGAATAAGGGCTTCCAGAAAACACCCTCCTTCCGCTCTAAATGACCTAATGATATCAACCAGGAAAAATAATGTATTTCGGGGATGGTTCATTTCAGGGCATAGATTAGTTGACACTTTTTATAAACCACATGTCATTGCGCCTGTCCTGAACGCAGTGAAGGAACTTCCCCGCTTTCTGGGGGTGTGGCAATCTCCCTGATTTCAGGGCTGCCGTGTTAACCGGGAGACTGCCACGTCGTAAAAAACGCTCCTCGCAGTGACACAGTAATTCTAAAAGTGTAAAGTTAATTATGAACTATCCCGTACTTCGTTTGCGTTTCTTCCTTGTCTATTTGCAAACTTAAGCTCAATAATTTATGACTGACTTCATTCCACTGCACTTCGGAGATACCTAGTTTTTGGCGGATCTTAGTGTGCGGGACGCCAGCCCGCCAGTCGATAAGGGCGCTTGTCCAGCGGCACATAGAGAATGAAACGCGCTTTTCCAAACCGGCATCGTTTCCCAGGCCTTCGATTATATATTCCAGCATTCGCGCTGACCATGGGAAAAGTTCGTCGCCCAGGGTGTATTCTTTCCGGTATGCCTGATAGGCTTCTACCCAACTCTGGGGGACAGGGATTTTACGTTCTTTGTAGCGGTTTTGAGGGCTGGCATAGCGTACAAAGATGAGCGGGCCCTCGGGCGCATCCAAATGAACATGGTTGGGGCTTAGGTTGGCACATTCTCCCTTTTTGAGGCCGGTGTGAAGAAGCAAGGTGAAGAGAGTGTAGGCGCGGGTATCTGGCTTTTCGCTGTGGAGAGCGTTATGTGCTGTTTCTAAGATTGCTTCCACATTGGCGGGGGATAGCACATCAGGCAGGGGGCTTTTCACAGATTTTTGGACGACTTTTTCAGCGACATTTACAGCAATTGCGCCGCCTTCATGCAGCCAGCGGAAAAAGGATTTGATAGAAGTGATTCTGCGTGCCAATGTTTTAGGGCTGCAAGGGATATTTCTCTCGTTCTCCATCCACCTTAGAAAGTTGTTCAGGTCTACTAGACTGATGTCTCCCAATTTTTTATCGGGAGGGAGATAAGAGGATAAGAGACGCAAATCTCCCAAGAAAGCAACCACCGTATGGGGGGAGCTTCCCTGATCTTCCAGATAAATTTCCCAGGCCCTGAGGGCTGGGGTCAAGGTTGTTTGTGGGGTTATATGCGCTGTAGTATCTTTTGACATGATCTTCTCCTAATTTTCGCCGAACTCAGGAAGACGCTATTTTTCGTATAGTCGGTACACTAAGTGTACACGATTAAGAGATAGTTGTCAAATTCAGGAGCAGGGATTGGTAGACCGGTATATTTGTAGATTGGTATATTGGGCCAACCAATTTACCAATTTGCCAGTCTCCCTATTTCCCAATATACCACCCTATGGATTCTGCAAAGTGACAGTCCCTGCGCTCGTCTCAATGATGAACGTCAATGTTGGCCCCTGACCGGATTGCGAGTAAACCTCTCCCGATTGCTGCCAATCTCCCTTGGCCTTGACCTGTGTCAATGCCCCCTCGAATCGAGCTTCTGCCGGTACCCCTTTTGGGACCGTGATGACCACCCTGCTTAATCCCGTTTCGATGAATATAGAGGCCTTTTGTTGGAGCGTTCCCGAGAAATCCAAATCATAGTTTCCGCCCCCGCCTTGGAATATCATGGTCTGGAAATTGGCATTGCTCAGATTGTTGAGCGTTATATCTGAGGCGCCGGTTTCGTACCGGAATGAGTTCATTGTCACCTGGTTTGGCATCGTGAAGGAGAGATCAACGCTGGCAGCGCCATCCGCAATGTATAAATTGGTGATAGCTAATCCGCCTAGCTCGTAGTCTCCCTCGTACGCGCCAGCCTTCACCGTTAGATCTACCGGATGGTTGGAAAAAGCTAAACTCCACTCGTTTTTGATTTTTTCATTGATAGTTGGGACCGAGTCTAGTTGTAGATTCCCCTGTTTGATGTCCACAGAGGTATCTGACATTGTGATTTCTGGCTTGAAATCCTCCACGTTGTAGGTAGCTGTTCCGGAGATAAGGGAATTTCCCGGACTGGGGAGGATATGGAGTGTCCCGGCCCCAAACGAGAGTGTGACCATCGTGGGGGCAGCACTGTTGGGAACGGGGATGTCAATGGATTCAGTTATAGTCTCGCCGGTTTTGAGTTCTGTGGTGACTGGAATCTCTAGACCCGTAACGCAAGAAACTGTTACAAGGACAAGGAGAATGATGGCCAAAAGGATTTGTTTGCGGGACATGTTGCACCTCCGAGTGATGCGTGATTCGTGTTGCGTGATGCGTGTTGCGTGACAAGTAAATTTAGGTTTCACGTTTTCACG
>DAOUWT010000342.1 GCA_030666985.1 Chloroflexota bacterium | reverse complement strand
ATTGGTACATTGGTACATTGGTACATTGGTACATTGGTATATTGGTTAGGGTTACAAGAGTCGAGAATGGCTTGACCTATTTACCACTCCCCAGTATACCAGTTTCCCAATCTACCGTTCCCCAATATCCCAAATCCGTTTGGCTTCCCGGAGGACAGCTTTCCAGCCCTCACTTTCGGGATAAGGGGCCGGGCCCAGGCTATCCGTCCACGCCTGGCCTGTCAGAGCGGCGGCCACGCCTAAAGAACAGGCTCCCGCTGCCGGCAAGTCGTACCCCCCCTCCAGGAACAGCGCAACCCTCCCCTGGCAGTTTGCATCCGCCCAATTTGCCAGACGAGTTATTAAATCCGCATATCCCCGCGCCGAGAGTTGCAGGTGTCCCAGGCTGTCCCGCCAATGAGTGTCGAAGCCGTAGCTCACCAGGAGCATCTCCGGCGCATAGCGATCCAAAAGGGGGAGAATGGCCTCATCCATTATGGCCGCAAAAGCCGCATCCCCCGACATGGGCGGGAGGGGAAAATTGGCCGTCGTTCTCTGCCCCGCTCCCGCGCCGGTTTCGTTCAGCGCACCCGTGCCGGGATAGTAGGGATATTGGTGGGTGGAGATGTAGAACACGTCCCCGCGCTCCCAGAAGATTTCTTGTGTGCCGTTGCCGTGGTGGAGGTCGAGGTCAACAATTGCCAGTCGTGCGGCGGATTTGTGGCGGAGGAGGTAGTCGGCGGCGATGGCGATGTTGTTGAGGAGACAGAACCCCATGGCGCGTTGCGATGTGGCATGGTGGCCCGGGGGGCGGGTGAGGGCTAACCCCCGGCGGATGGCTCCACCCCAAACGGCCTCCGCTGTGGCAGCGGCCCCTCCGGCAGCGTTGAGGGCCAACTGCCAGCTTTGGGGAGTGGTGTATGTGTCGAGGTCCATGTGGCTGCCGTGGGCGCAGGCGTTTTCCAGGCGGGCCAGGTAGCTCGGTTCGTGGACGTGTTTCAGATCCGCGGCGGAAAGGGCCAGCGGTTCGAGATGCTGGAATCCATCCCATAAGCCAGCCTCGATGAAAGCCTCCCGAATGGCTTCCACGCGCTGGGGACGTTCGGGGTGGCCGGGTTGGTAGTGTGCTTGGTGGCTGGTGGGGTAAAAAAGGGCGAGGTTTTCCATGGCTTCTCCTAATCAGTATTCAGTATTCAGTGTTCAGTGTTCAGTGTTCAGTGGCCCGTAATGGGTGAAACGTGAACGCATCTCACTCCTCACGCATCACTCTTCACGTTTTACTCCTCACGCATCACTCTTCACGTTTTACTCATCACTCTTCACGTTTTACGTCAATTATGTATTATACTTATAGGTATAGGGTTCAAGCAATGGTTTTGTACAAGGAGGAACAAAGTGGCTCAAAAAACGAAAGAATATTCCGTACCTTATCCGCGCCGGCGTTTTGTGCGGACAATTATGCGAATTGTCATGCGCATCTTGGCAAGAAGCCTTTTTAGATTGCGCATTGTTGGGCGGGAGAATTTCCCTGAAGACCGGCCTCTCTTGCTAGTTGGGAATCATCTTGGGGCAGTGGAAGCTGTTTTGTTGGCCGCCTTCTCTCCTTGGCAAATCGAGATGCTCGGCGCGGGGGATTTACCCAAAGAACCCATTGTCGAATTAGTTGAGGGCCTTTATTGGTATATTTCTATTAACCGGGGCGCTGTTGATCGCCCTGCTTTGCGCAAAGCCTTGGGAATCCTGGAGCAAGATGGCCGCTTGGGAATCTTCCCCGAAGGCGGAACCTGGGAACCCGGCGAAATGCGGGCCCAAACGGGAGTGTCATGGTTGAGCTACCGGGGCAAAGCTCCCGTTTTGCCAGTGGCATTCAGCGGCACCTTTGGAGCATTAGATAAGGCTCTCAAATTCAAACGCCCAACAATCACCATGACCATCGGAGAACTTATCCCCGCCGCGGAGCTGCCCGACAAAAAAGCGCGGAAGCAATATTTACAAGAATATGCTAACCACGTAATGGGAGCGGTTAGAGACTTGCTCCCACCTGATGACCCCGCCGTACGGTCTGATGTTCAGGACGAGTGTTTTGAACTTGAGATCAATCTACGAGACCAAGATGGCGATCCCCGCTCTGTGCCGCAAGATTTGGAGATTCAGCACATCGAAAGCTTGGTGAAATTCTTACACCGCCCCGCGATTCTGGCTATATTTAGCGATGATCTTGAACTCCCAGTTGAAACTCTTCAGAATTTACACGAGAGCCCCAGCGCGTCCGAGGTTGCTGAGGCCCTTGGCATAGTCCTTGAAACTTTGGCAACAGATTATCCATATTTGCTAGTCTATCGCTTTGGCCCCCAGCAAGCAGAGAAAATGAAGCATGGATTGATGGAACTCCTTGCCCTGGCGGAATGGGCTGATGAAGAAGGTTTGGATTTAAAGATTATACCCATTCGACGATATTACTCTAGGGAGACCGAGGAAGAAGTTGTTCAAATTGAGCAAGAGGCGTATGGGGCTTGGATTTAGACTAAGTGACAGTATTCAGTATTCAGTTTTCAGTAATTAGTCGTAATTGGTCACTCCCCTATGTAGGGCGAATTGGTAATTCGCCGTCGAAATGCCATTTCGACCTACATTTGAGGGGGGAGTGTGACCAATTACAATTAGTCAATGTTGTTAAGTTAGGCAACTAAATTTGTCATTTCGACGAGGATGTCTCGGCAAAATACGCGCCGAGTTAGGAGAAATCTTTGTTTCGGGTTGCTATTCACCCATAACTGCAAGATTTCTCTCTGCGTTCGAAATGACATTGAGTAGAAAGTGAATAATTCCAGCGTCCAATATAGATAAGGAGAAAATGTAATGAAACACAAAGAAAGTTTTTTCGAAGGTGTTCGAGGGAGAGAAATTTATTACCAGGGATGGCTCCCAGAAGATGCGCCAAAGGCAATTTTGTTAATT
>DAOUWT010000005.1 GCA_030666985.1 Chloroflexota bacterium | reverse complement strand
GTGTAGCGGATGGCGGCGAGGTGGGGATCGTCCATGCTGGCAAAACGCTGGGAGATGACCCGCGTTTCACGCCCGGCCTCATCCCGCACGACCAGGCTGCGGTGCAGGACGCCGGTGCGAAAATCCAGGCGGCGGGTGATGTGGAGGATTTCCGTCGTGTTGGGGTCAAACCAATCCCCATCCCCCACGCGGAAAGTGACCGGCAGCCAGTTGGGGCAGTTGACGAAATCCTCGTTGTACACAGTGCGCCCGCTCACCTGGGAGGGGAGGCGATTGTACAGGCCGGCCATGTAGGTGCCGGGATAATTCGTGCCGTTGGCGGAGGTTTCTTCTAACGCGCCCCGGGTGCCAAAGTAGCCGTTTCCCACGGTGAGGAGGGTTTCGCGGAGGCCCTCTTTTTTGGGGGCGTAGTCAAAATATTCGAGCGACCAATTTTTATCTTCCAGGTCTTCGGCGAACCATTTTTGAACGCGCTCCAGGTTTATTTCTGCCATGTCTGCGACGACGATGTCCGCGCCGTTGATTTTTAGTTGCTGGGCGTTATTCTCGCGGGCCACGCCGATGACGAGGCCGAAATTGCCCTTTTTGCCAGCCTGCACACCGGAAATGGCGTCTTCTACAATTACAGCTCGGTCGTAATAGACGCCCAAGTTGTCGCAGGCGGTCGTGAAGATGTCAGGCTCAGGTTTTCCTTGCAGGCCAAGCTCTGCCGAGACTACGCCGTCCACGCGGGTTTCCATCAGGCTTAGTAAATTGACGGCTTCTAAGACCGGCTTGGCATTTTTGCTGGAAGATGCCACTCCAATTTTGATTCCAGCGGCGCGTAATTCGTGGATGAAGTTGACCGTGGTTTCAAAGACTTTCACTCCCCCGGTTTTGATGAGGTCGTTGAATATCTGATTTTTTTGGTTTCCAAGAGCGCATGCGCTGCCTTGGCCCGGAGGGTTGCTGGGGTTGCCAAAGGGGAGGTCTATCCCCCTGGATGCCAACAAGGCCGCCACACCCTGATAGCGGGGTTTGCCGTCCACGTAGGGCAGGTAATCGCCCTCGTGCGTAAATTCCCGGAAGGGTGTGCCGCTTTCCTCAGCGTGAGTCTTGAGGAAGCCGTCGAACATTTCTTTCCAGGCTATGCTGTGCAGGGAGGCGGTGTGGGTTATTACTCCATCTAGGTCGAAGATTACGGCGTCAAAATTTTTCATAAGTAGGTGGTATCTTCACGCTCGAGCAGGATCGGCAGCTCCTGCGGGTAGAGTCCGGGGAACTGGCGTTCCCCTCAGAGCATGTAAGTAGTTGAGCAGAAACGAAAACTTCGCAAACCTTGTTCCAAAATGCTGGGATATTTTTGCTCAAGTCCTTATATAGTTTACCATTAAAACAGATAGAGATGGTGTATAATGCCGCAGTTGCCAAAAATAGTGAAACATTTGTGCTATAATATACAGAGATCAAGACCTCACCCCAGCCCTCTCCTACGAGGAGAGGGGGTTTGCTGCCTCTGTATCCTCTGTTTCTTTTGCACCCTCAAAAACCAATGACTCAAAAAACAATCAAAGTTGTAGGCGCACGCGTTCACAACCTAAAGAACATTACCGTAGAAATCCCCCGGGATAAATTCGTAGTTATCACGGGCTTGTCTGGTTCGGGGAAATCCTCTTTAGCCTTCGATACCATTTTTGCCGAAGGGCAACGCCGCTACGTGGAATCTTTATCCTCTTATGCCCGGCAATTTTTGGGGCAAATGGATAAACCGGACGTGGACTATATTGAAGGCCTCTCCCCCGCTGTTTCCATTGACCAAAGAAGAGCTTCGCACAACCCGCGTTCCACGGTGGGGACTGTGACCGAAATTTCCGATTATTTGCGTTTGTTGTTCGCCCGGGCCGGGATTCCGCATTGCCCCCAATGCGGCCGAGAAGTTACCACCCAATCGGCGCAGGAGATTGTAGAAATCATAGAAAGCTTGCCAGAAGGCACCCGCTTCAACATCCTGTCGCCCATGGTGAAAGGCCGCAAAGGGGAGCATGAGGGCATTCTCGAAGAAATCGGTAAATCGGGATTCGTGCGTGCCCGCATTAACGGCAAAATCCGCCGCCTGGAAGAGGATATTAACCTTGAACGCTACAGAGCACACACCATAGAGGCCGTTGTAGACCGCCTGGTTTTGCGCAAATACGAAGACCACGCCGAGGCCCAGAACTTTCGCTCCCGCCTGACCGATTCCGTGGAAACAGCCCTCAAGTTTGGAGACGGCTACCTGACCCTGTACGATGTCACCGACCCCGAAAACCCCACCGAAACCACCTTTTCGGAGCGTCTGGCCTGTCCCGCCTGCGGCATCAGCCTCCCCAAAATCGAACCCCGCACCTTCTCGTTCAACACACCCCATGGAGCTTGTCCCAACTGCGAGGGCATCGGCACCAAACTAGAAATAGACGTAGATTTGCTCATCCCTGACAGGAGCTTATCCATCATGGAGGGCGCTGTCAACGCCTCGGAGTGGGGAGGGCCGCGCAAAGAGGGCGGCTATTATTGGCAGGCCTTAGTGGGAGCTGCCAAAGCCTACGATATTGACCTCCACGCCCCTGTTAGGAATCTCTCCGAGGATGACCTCAATATTCTCCTCTACGGCACGGGGGATGAAAAGATCACCATGACATACACGAGCAAAGAGGGTAGGGAACACGTCTTCGAGCGGGCTTTCGAAGGCATGGTCAACAACCTGGAGCGCCGTTTCAGGGAGACCAATTCCCGCTACATGCGGCAGCGCATTATGGGATACATGAATAACCGTCCCTGCCCGGCTTGCAATGGGGCGCGTCTTCGCCCCGAAGCCCTCGCCGTTACCATCAACGACCGCAACATCACTCAAGTTTCGGTTTGGCCCATCCGCCGTGCCTTAGAGTGGGTGTCCTACTTGGGGGGAGAGGGTGCGGCCCTCACCGAACGGCAGCAAATCATCGCCGACCGCGTTCTCCGCGAACTTCAGGAACGGCTGAATTTTTTGGTGGATGTGGGGCTGGATTACCTGACCCTCAACCGCTCCGCCGGAACCCTGTCGGGGGGAGAGGCACAGCGCATCCGCCTGGCCACGCAGGTTGGCTCGCACCTGATGGGGGTGCTCTACGTGTTGGACGAACCCTCCATTGGGCTGCATCCCCGTGACAATGGGCGTTTGCTGCGCACCCTGGAGGGCCTGCGCGATTTGGGGAACACGGTCATGGTTGTGGAGCACGACGCTGAAACCATCTTCACCGCCGATTGGATCTTAGACCTCGGCCCTGGGGCGGGGGAACACGGCGGCGAGGTAGTCGTCGCCGGCCCCGTGGAGGAGATCCTAGCCCACCCCACCTCCCTGACCGGCGCGTACCTATCGGGCCGGCTCCAGGTTCCCATCCCAGGGGAACGCCGCACCGGGAACGGGAAAACGCTCAAGATTTTGGGCGCACGCCAGCACAATCTCAAAGATATTGACGTCTCCATCCCCCTGGGAAAGCTGTCCTGCATCACGGGCGTTTCCGGGTCTGGCAAATCCACCTTGCTGGTAGAGGTGCTCTACAAGGCCTTGGCGCGGGAGATCAACAAATCTACCGTGCTGCCGGGCGACCACGATGGCATCCAAGGCGTAGAGCTTATCGATAAGATCGTCAACATCGACCAATCCCCCATTGGCCGGACGCCGCGCTCTAATCCCGGAACTTATACGAAGCTATTCGACTATATTCGTGATCTATTTACCGAGCTGCCAGAGAGCAAGATTCGCGGTTACAACAAGGGGCGTTTCTCGTTCAACGTCCATGGGGGACGCTGCGAGGCTTGTAGCGGGCAAGGGCAGTTGAGAATTGAAATGCAGTTTTTGCCCGATGTATACGTCCCCTGCGATGTCTGCCATGGAGCGCGTTATAACCGCGAGACACTTCAGGTGCGCTTCAAGGGTTATTCGATTGCCGATGTCCTGGACATGACCGTAGATACCGCGTCGGAGGTTTTCGAAGCCTTCACGCCCATGATGGACCGCCTACAGACTTTGAAAGATGTCGGTCTGGGATATATCCGCATCGGGCAGCCTTCCCCCACCCTATCTGGCGGAGAGGCTCAACGCATCAAGCTCTCGCGGGAGTTGGCGAAACGTTCCACTGGCTCAACCTTATACGTCCTCGACGAGCCTTCGGTGGGCCTCCACGCGGCAGATGTGCATAAACTGATCGAGGTGCTGCAGCGCTTGGTGGATGAAGGGAACACGGTCTTGATCATCGAGCATAATATGGATATTGTCAAAGTTGCGGATCACATCATTGACCTGGGCCCAGAGGGCGGCGAGGCAGGGGGCAAGGTGATTGCTACGGGGACGCCTGAAGAAATTTGCGCTAATCCTGATTCTTATACTGGAAAGTATTTGAAAGCCTATGTGCGTGAGAATCATAGGGATGGGTAAATTGGTAAGTTGGGAAACTGGTAGATTGGTTGGGTAGACAGGGTAGATATGGGAAAGCAAGGTAGGCAGAGTTTCCTAATTATCTCATTACCCCGTCACCTAAATCACTCCCTTCCAAGGATTAGAAATTCGTAAAATCCAGTAAAACCACTTGCCTTTCAGGATACACTATATACTCCGCAGGGTTTGGAACAAACTCTGTCAAACAGAGCAAGCAAAAAATTCGCTCTATTCTAAATTCGCTGTAGTTTTTCGGCAGAGGACTTTCACACAACACTATCCCCTCTACCGTAACTTAGCCTATGTCGCTGCGAGGAGCGTCTTTTGCGACGTAGCAGCCTCCCTGACCGTCGGGGAGATTGCCGCGCCGGACAAGCAGAGTTCCTTCACTGCGTTCTGGACAGGCGCAATGACATGCCATTATTTTTTCCCTTTTGAGCAGCGCCAACCGCGCTGTGGCAACACTCGCAAAGACAACTCAAGGATTAATTTTATGAAACGAAGGTTTCGGATTTTCTTGTTCATTAGCATTGTTACTATTATAAGTTTATCTTGTGTGCTTATCCCCCAAAGAGAAACACCCACACCAACTGTAGAAAACCTCCCTCCTGCCCCAAGCCCCACAGACACAGCAGAGGCAAATGTATTCACTCAACAAGATTTACTCATCAACCTCTATGAAAGCGTTAACCCAGGCGTGGTGGCGATTCAGGTACTGTCTGAGGATGGAGGCGGCTTAGGAAGCGGTTTTGTGTGGGATGCAGAAGGGCACGTGGTGACAAACTACCATGTCGTCATGAGCGCTACTGACCTGGAAGTTGATTTCCCCTCAGGCTTTAAAACTCGCGCCGAAGTGATTGGCATAGACCCTGATTCTGATATCGCCGTGCTAAAGCTTGATACCTTGCCAGACACCCTCACCGTCCTGAAACTAGGGGAATCTCGTACTTTACCGGTTGGACAGACCGTGGTGGCAATTGGCAACCCCCATGGATTGAATGGCACAATGACGATGGGCATTGTTTCTGCCTTGAATCGCTCCATGGGTTCACTGCGCGAAGCCCCTGGCGGGGGAACCTTTTCTTCGGGGAACATCATTCAAACAGATGCTGCCATCAACCCTGGAAATTCCGGAGGCCCTCTCCTGAATCTAGAAGGGGAAGTAGTTGGCATTAATTATGCTATTCAAGCCACCAGTATTGATATAATGGGCCAACCGATCAGCTCCGGTTTGGGCTTTGCCGTCCCGATTGATATAGCCAAAAATGTTGTCCCCGATTTGATCGAAACCGGGAAGCACGATTATCCTTATATGGGCATCCTAAGCCTGAGCGAAGTGAATCTTTTTGCGCAGGAGGAACTAGAGTTGCCTCGTCCAAGTGGGGTTTACGTCATTGACGTCGTGGAGGGCAGCCCAGCCGAAGAAGCCGGTTTGATAGGCGGTGGGGATGAGATGGGGCACACCTTGCCTGGGGGCGATTTGATCATTGCTGCCGATGGATTAGATGTACTTAGTTTTGATGATTTTATCAGATATCTTTTGACCTATAAAAACCCTGGCGATATAATTATGTTAACTATATTAAGAGGGAGCGAAGAAATAGAACTCGAATTGACTCTTGGTAGTCGTCCTTAACTCCCTCTCAACTTTTATGTGCTTATTAGCAAAAGGAGATATGCATGTTAACAAAAAACAACTTGCAAGAATTACTAGAATACGAAGCTCAGTCTCCCGTCCTTAGCGTTTATTTGAACACTAACCCCACCGAAGGTACTATCGAGGATTATAAACTCCAACTTCGCTCCATGCTTAAAGACATCAACTTGCCAAAGGATGTCGAGGCAGTCAAAGAATACTTCGACCTCGAATATGATTGGCAGCAAGGGCGCAGCGTGGCAGTCTTCTCGAGCGACGCTGAAGATTTTTTTCGGGCCTATCCTTTAGCCGTGGATATTCGCAGCCGTGCCAGGTTTCATCGCTACCCGCACGTAAAGCCATTAGCAGCCCTTTTCGATACCTATTCCCGTTGCAGTGTGGTATTGGTCGATCAGCAGCAGGCCCGTCTTTTCTCCTTTCACCTGGGAGAATTGAAAGCGGAGGCCAGTTTCTCTGGCGAGGACGTGCAGCGCCAAAAACATGGGGGAGGTTCCCAGACCGTGGGGCGCAGCCGGGGCGTGGAAGGTGTTGCCGAATCCCCCGACGTGATCTCCCAGCGCAATATGCGAGATGCCGCCGAGGAAGTCGCTAAGTTTTTGAAAGCCAACGATGCTCGCCGAGTTCTAATTGGCGGCACAACGAAAAACGTCTCCGCTTTCCGAGAGTTGCTGCCAAAATCCTGGCAAAGTTTGATCGTGGGAACTTTTTCTATGAGCATGGACGCCGGCTATGACGAAGTTCAAGAAAAGTCGCTAGAGATAGAAGCAGAAGCGGCAAAACATCATGAAGAAAAACTGCTTCAAACTATCATCACAGAAGCAGCCAAGGGAAGAAACGGCCTTACTCGGCTTGACGATATTCTAGGCGCGATTCGAGAAGGACGAGTCCAGACCTTGGTAATCCAAGATGGATACCAGGAAGAAGGCTATCATTGCCTGGGGTGTGGGTACATGACCCCCCAGGAGTTGGACACGTGCCCCTTTTGCTCCAGCGATTTCGAAGAAATAGAAGACGTTGTCGAGACGGCGGTTCGGACAGTATTACAAACAGGCGGAAGCGTAAAGGTTTTAGAGGGCGATCATCTCCTAAGCGAATATGGAAAAATCGGAGCCTTGTTGCGATACTGAACGATCTCCCCTCTACATTAAATTAGAAACGGCTCACAGATTTTAGTCTGTGAGCCGTTTTTGCATTCAAGTCAAAGCTACTCATCTAAATATCGAAACGAATTCGCGCCCCCCATCCGTTTTTTTCTCCATCCGCTGTAGTCTCTCCCACCACACAACACTACAACGAATTGGGAAAAGGAACGAATTCACGCCCCCCATCCGTTTGATTCTCAATCCGTTGTAGTCTTTCCCACCACACAACCCTCTGCCTACCAGAACCGGCGTTTGCAAAAATCGCGCCGCGTGTCCATCAAAGTACCAACACTGCCATTCATCGGTACTTTGGGCTACGGAAAGTATCGGTATATCTCTTTCCGATGTAAGAATCGAACAAATACCACCGTATTATCATCAACCATTAAACCAACCCTGTAGTCTCCGATTCGGATACGATAATATTGCTTTGTGCCTTGCAATTTCTTAATGCCGCTAACTTCTCGCAATGTGTCTTCATGCTCAACTGCTTCGATCTTTTTCTTAAGGCGTGTTTTTAGCGACTTGTTCCTTACCCGCTTCAAGTCTTTAAGGAAACTGCTCTTGAACTCAGTTTTCAAAACCCGCTCTCCAAAACTTCAAAAACTTCTGCCCGATCAACGTTTTCTGTAGATATGCCTTCACGAATGGCGTTTGTCAAAGCCACATCTTCCAGAACCTCAGCGAACAAACCATAAAGTTCCTCACGATTTTCGTGCAGCATCTCGGTAAGAGCCTGTTTGAATAAATCCTTGATTTGTATATCACTCATTAGCATAGACATCTTCAATTTACTCCTAGATATTATTCTGCCCACAATCATTTTATCACAATATCCCCCCCATCCCTATCACGCAACTCCTCGCCCCCAAAATCCCCATCCGTTTGATTCTCAATCCGTTGTAGTCTCTCCCGCTGCATACCCGAACCGCAGTTTGCGAAAATCAGATGATGTAACGTAAATTACGCCACGGCACTTACTGACGCAATATACGGCTCAATCATGTCAAGCTGCTGAACTTCAGCTCGCTGTGCATGATACAAATCCCAGCGGAGTTGCAGATTCATCCAGAACCCCGGTGTTGTGCCAAAATATTTTGCCAGTCGCAATGCTGTACTTGGAGTTGCTCCTCTCTTTCCGTTTACTAGCTCGTTAACGCGCTGATATGGCACCCTGATGCCGTCTGCCAGCTCGCGCTGTGTGATTTTCATTGGAACTAGAAACTCTTCGCGTAGCATTTCGCCTGGATGTGTCGGTACTCGATTTGTAGGAACTCTTACCATTTTTCACCTCTGCACTAATGATAATCTGTAATTTCCACATCACTTGGGCCTATTTTTGTCCACTCAAAACAGATTCTATATTGTTTGTTGATGCGGATGCTATACTGCCCTTTTCGATCACCTTTTAGGGATTCTAACTGGTTACCTGGTGGAATACGGAGATCAAAAAAATCTTCAATGGAATCAAGTTGATCAAGTTTTCGAAAAGCCACTCCCCATAAGTTTCGCGGCAATAGCTTTCGAGCACTCTTTGAGTTTATGCCATTGAATATATTTTCCGTCCCTGTATTCTGGAATGATCGAATCATACCTGCATAGTATCACGGAACTCATGCTATTTCAAGCCCCCAATACCAACCCAACCCCCATTCGCACAAAACGCCGACGCTGGGACAATTCAGTCTGCTTGAGCAGACTTCCCAATGCCAGACCTGAAATCTGTTCCAGGTACGCTCCTAATGCCTAAAATGAACAAATATCCGGCCAAAATTCTTGCTGTCTTTTTCAATACGATGATATAGGGGACGAATATGCTTCTGATTGAGAAAACGCAAGACTTTCTTTTTTAACTGGCCGCTACCCTTGCCGGGAATGATTTCGACAAGGGAAATTTTCTTTTCAATCGCTTCTTGTATGATGCGATTTAGCTCCGCGTCAATTTTTGCACCGCGATTGTAAATGTCATGGAGGTCAAGTTTTAGTTTTGCCATATTTGATTTTACTACAGCCCATGGGCTAGCGCGTATCTCCGGTGTGCGTGTCTTGGCGTTCGTGATCCTAATTCGTTGTAGTCTCCCCCGCCACACAGCCCGCCGTCCACGAACAAACACGGATACTCGAATTCCTCGCCGCCACCCATTCATGTTGCCTTGCTTGGAACAAGCCGCACGCCCTTGGCGTTCGTGACCCCAATTCGTGGATAGCCTTTAATAAGCTATTTCTAAGTTTCGTTTTTGAGAATTTGTCGAATCAATGGAATCAGCGCAGGAATATCTTCAGTAGCTGTTTTCCAAATAACACCCAGGTTTACCCCAAAGTAATCATGTATTAACTTATCACGTGTTCCAGCCATTTCTCGCCATGGAACATTCGGATATTTTTCTCTCACTTCTCGTGGAATTTTTTTAGTTGCTTCCCCTACTACTTCTAATGCTCTGATAATCGCGAACACAGTTTTCTCATCTTGCAAAAAATCATCCCTTGTCATACCAGAGATGAAGTCTTGAGTTTTCTCCGCATGCTCTAAAATATCTCGAAGATAGTCGCTGTAGAAACGTTCTTGATTCATATCTGCATAGCCTCGCTGATGATTCTTTCCCCGATCGCTGGCTTAAGAGCGTCTTTCATGACTAAATCCACTTTAACCCCCAATAAGTCCGATAAGCGATTTTCTAATTCAATATATTTGAAAAGCCCTGGCAACTTAGAAAATGTGACCAACAGGTCTAAATCACTGCCCGCATTTTCTTCTGCGCGAACATACGAGCCAAACACTTCCAAACTCTCAATGGAGTATTCTTGCTTAAGCTTAGGAAGTTCCTGGCGAGTGGTTTCTAATAAGCGCGAAAGTTCTTTCTTGTTGTTTGCCATATTGAAATTATACTCTATTAAACTGATTTTTCAAAATCGCAGCCCGAGCCGGGAATTGCGCCCCTCATCCGTTTGTTTCCCAATTCGCTGTAGTCTCTCCCATCACACAACCCCCTACCTACAAAAACCACCATTTTCAAAAACCACCGTTTGATTCCAGGATGGATTCTAATTCTTTAGCCAATCCGATAAACGGTTTCTGATTTTTCGCAATCGGTTGGCGGAGACACTCCCTAAACGCGCGTTGATGGCAGAGGAGGCAACAGTTGCTATTCTCGCTAATCTAACAACTGAACGAACTTTTAGCCCCGTTGTCGCGTAATCAACATCAGATGGAGAGATTATTTCATCAAAATCTGGAGTGGCTTGGTAAACACGTGAAGTTATCATTGCTAGCAATAGATCAGCGTGGGCACCAGGTGCAATGGCAAGAACCAAAGCAGGACGCAGTTTTCCCGCTTTCAAATCGGCCTGCGGAAAACGAATTAGAACTATATCACCAGGTTTCATGGATGATAAACCTCTTGGGCATCTTTTAAAGAATACTCGACTTCATCTTCCTCGCGAAAAAATTGTCCAAGAATAAAATCTTGCCACTGACTACTTTTCCAATCAACGTAAGTTGAAGAATGTTTCTCTCTCATTACCGTAAATAAGGTGAAATCAGCAATTTTCTGAACAATATCATCTGGCAAGTCATCAATCTGTTCATGTAATTGCTTACGAATAGTCATAGTTGTCATAAGCCTCGCCTCACAATAGTATAAAAACCTCTACACTCTTCGCAACCAGCACAACAATGGTAACAGTAACGAATGTACTCCTCCATTTTATCATTCAGTCGCCCTACGCCAACCCCCAAACCATAGCCGCCACACAACCCTCTACCTACCACAACCCCCATTCGCACAAAACGCCGACGCTGGGAAACCTAACCTGCCAGGTCGCAGTCTGCTTGAGTCGACTTCCCCATGCCAGCCCTGGAATTGATTCCAGGTTACACGCCCGGGGCCGGAATTCGTTTATTCGTGACCCCAATTCGTGGACAGACAGCCGCCGCCCATAATCCGCTGTAGTCTCTACCGCTACCTACCCGCCGTCCACGAACAAACACGGATACTCGAATACTACGCCACCACCCATTCGTGTATTCGTGGCCCTAATTCGTGGATGGTCGTCACCCACTGTAGTCACCCCCGCCACACAACCCTCTGCCTACCAGAACCGCCGTTTGTAAAAATTGCGCCGTGTTACCCATGCAGATATCTGACACTGCAATTTGTCAGTAGGCGACTAATAAATTGGAGCCGAATTCCTACTTAATAATATAGCATGTTCCAAGTCATTCTGTGTCGGCAAGTTAAACTCTATTTGAACCCCTGTAGACTTATTTAAACCTTTAGAAAATTTTACGATTTTCGCTTTGATAAAGTTATTTGGCCAACAAGCATATTCATCAAAAATTGGGGCAATTTGAGAAGCCAGGTCTCTGTTTATATAGCCAATTTGATTCATGACATAATATTCCTGTATAGGGTCGCCAATGGCTTTGGCAGCACGAAACGCATCATTCCGTGTGTATTCTATATTTCCTTCTACTTTATTTGGAGCAAGAACTTTAATTGCATTCTTGTCATGAATGTTATCGTGTTCTCTTTCCAAATACAGTAATTCACTTGCCTCTAAATTAGCGATAACAGACTGGCGATTTTTAAATGATACTCCAACTACATAAGTAACAATTCTTTCAGTACCAATCCTTAATGTTCTTTGATCGAGTGTATCATCAGTATTAGTCGGTTTCTTGATTCTGCTTTTCGGTTTTCTGCTGTCTGCATTTTGATCATTTATTTTATATCCAATATACCCACCAATTATCAAACCTATTAGGACACCTGTATCCTCAAATAGTAATCCGCCAATTATTGCTCCACCTATTAAGCACAAATACCCAATTAAAGTATCCATAATGTTATTACTTCATAGCTAAAAACGTCCAACGGATCAAGGATTCATACGGCGCGGCGAAAAAAGAGACCGCATGAACCCGTAATAGAGCCACTGGTTCTATGGTATAAATGTCGAGCGAAGTTAATAAACAAATCATGTGTTTTTGGGAAAAGTTGTCAAATATGCAGATGGGATTAAACCAGCCCAGCCACCTATAAAATAGGTGAGGACGCCTGATAGAAGAATTAAAATGATTACCTTAAATGATTCAACTTGTTTCTTACTAACAGAAATAGTTAATGCAATTGTAGGATATAAGATTATAGAAAGGCTATACCCGATACTACGAGCCACTTGAGTATCAACGGCAAAACCAATCCGACGCAACGTAAAAATTAATAGCCCGCCAAATAGAGCTGCTGTGAATAGGTAAACTATATAAAATCCAAATGCTTGTTCACCATTTCTTTCAAAAGCAAAGTCAGTTAATTTCGAAAACATTTTATTCTCTTTGACATCGTCCAGGGTGTTCTTACAATATCGACAGAGAATCGCTTCAGCTTGAATTTCTTTAGCACAATATGGACATTTCTTAGTGTTTGACATATTTTTGATATCCTTTTTTGCTCAAAATAGAGTTACAAGCTTTATGGGAACCATATCAAGGAAAAAATGATTATCCAGTAACTAACCGCAAGGACTATTATAAGGATGATACTAAATATCAAAATGTTTAACTGTTTTTTTCTGACTATAAATCGAGCAGCGTAAGTAATTGCATACCAGTTTCCTATCGGAATAAAAGCAAGAAGAAATACTCCAAACTTCTTTAAATCACTGTAATCTTTGTTATAAGAACGATCTTTTACAGCCCAAACTCCAATAATACTTCTTGTCAATAGATTGCTAATTGCACCAGCACCTAAGGCATTTTCTGAGTTGGAACTACCAAACATAAAATACGCTAGAAAACCTATTGTCCAGTTAGATAATATTAGGATAATAAAACCTAAGGCAACCTTCCCTCTGGGCAACTTATCCTCATATATCGGATACGAGACCCTTTTCATTCCAGATGTCAAATCACTTTTACAATATTCGCAAATATTAGAATCTGCATCAATTAATTCTGCGCAATAAGGACACTTTTTAGTTCTCAGTGAAGCTACCTTTTTTTCAAGCGATGAACCGCAATATCTACATAGTATTGCTTCGTCTTTTATTTCTTCAGCACAATAAGGGCACTTTTTCATATTTCTCTATTAACTCTAAAAGGCACAGATTTGAGAATTAATCACTTTGTTTCATATAAATTTTTGTGTGCTCGTTATTTATATAAGGGCTGAGATAAACATTGTCACCATCGTTTTTAATAACCCCCTCAACCCAAATATCATCTCCTTCAGAAAGCTCATACCAATAATCACCATCGTGGTCTACAATCTTTAATATATTAGATAGCCAGATTTCATAATAATCTTCAGAGAAATCGTACCCAATATCTGTTATTCTACCAAGAACGCATACTGTCTCACCAATATTCCCCTGATCCACTTCATTACTCGATACCCAATTGCACTCTTCCCATTTACGCATTTTGAAACGCATTTCGAAACTTTTCGCCATCTCGTCTGAAGAACTTTCAAGGTTTTCACTTTGAGATAATGGAGTTGCTGTAGAATAAGTATCATTTTTACCTGATACATCATTATTATTTTTCTCTATCTTGCGTAAACCGATATAAAAGACAAGAGCCAAGAACGCAATTAGTCCAGCTATGTAAATCCAATCTGGAATTGAAGATTTCTGTAAATCCATTCCACAGTATCTACATAGTATTGCTTCGTCTTGAATTTCTTCAGCGCAATAAGGACATTTTTCCATGGATAAACTCCGGAAGAATATCTTTGCAAACTAAATAATCAGGGTAGAAGTAGCGCAAAGGAATACAGGTAACTCATAAATCTACAACCAAGCTACAGCAAAATGAGTTTCCGTTTGCACGCCTCAAGAGTAAGTATAGCACACCCACCCCCGCCATCGCAAGCAAAATTTGGAAACTGTAATTATTCTACCTAGATGAGTCTTGTAATCCGCAATCCCCACTCCGAAATCCACAATCCACGCCGCCCGCGTTCCATCCCAACCCCTACCTCGCAACTCCTAGCTCACGCCCACCTCTCACAAACACCGGAATCCTCTCCAACCCCACCGCAACCTCCACCACGGACTCTCCCTCATAGATAGATTCATCCCACCAGTCGTGCCACACCCCCGGAGGCAGGGTCACGCGGCGGCATTTCGCTCCCTCACTCAGAACGGGCGCGACCAGCAGGGAATCCCCCAGCATGAATTGGTCGTCCACGTCTGCCATCTCCGGGTAATGCCAAAAAAGCGGACGCATAAGAGGCGCGCCGGTTTGGGCTGCCTCCTCGGCCAGGGTGTAGAGGTAGGGCATGAGGCGGCGGCGGAGGTTGAGAAAATCTCGGATAATAGAAGTGTAGGGTTCGCCATAAACCCACGGCTCGCGGCGGGGAGTTCCGGTGGCGCTGTGCCCTCTGAAAAATGGAGTGAATGCAGCCATTTGGAACCAGCGCGTGAAAAGCTCGGCGGAGGGGTGACCGCCAAATCCGCCAATGTCGGAGCCGGTGTAGGGGATGCCCGAAAGCCCAATGTTCAGCATGGTGATGAGCGTTTGGCGCAGAGTGTCCCACGAACCTCCCACGTCTCCCGTCCAGTTCCAGGCGTAACGCTGCATGCCGGCCCATCCCGCACGAGAGAGAATCCACGGGCGGTGCGGGGGGGTGAGTTTACGCAGCCCTTCGTAGCCGGCTTGGTTCATCATTAGGCCGTAAATGTTGTTGGCCTCGGTGTGATTTCCGCCTTGGTTCTCAGTATGGTTCATTAACCTCATGTCATTGCGAACCCCCGTTTTCTGGGGGTGTGGCAATCTCCCTGATTTCGCTGCTCTATTGTTAACCGGGAGACTGCCACGTCGCACACTACGCTCCTCGCAGTGACATATTGATTTGGAAAGTGTAAGCCGATTCTCCATGCTGTAGCGGGTGATGGACGGCAGCGAGGGATTTCCCCAGCCCACAAAGGCGGCTGGTTCGTTCATGTCGTGCCAAAAACCGTCCACGCCCATCGCCAAGAGTTCGGCATACTGCTCCCCCCACCATTCCCGGGTTTCGGGATTTGTGAAATCGGGAAAATGGCACATCCCCGGCCACACCTGCGCCTTAATAGGCTTTCCATTCGGCGTGGTGCAAAACAGCCCTCTCTCAACGCCCTCCCGGTAAAGGTCATAATTCGGGTCAACTTTCACGCCGGGGTCAAGGATAGTCACCGTGTGAATTCCGTCTTCTTTTAGCTCGGCGGTCAGGGCGGCCAGGTCGGGGAAACGCTCCTCGTCCACGGTGAAAACGCGGTAGCCGTCCATGTAGTCAATGTCCAGGTGGATGGCGTCCAGGGGGAGGTTGTGCTCCCTAAAGCCGGCCACCACCTCGCGCACGTCTTGGGCAGATTTGTACCCCCAGCGGCATTGGTGGTACCCCAGCGCCCAGCGGGGAGGCAGGGGGGCGCGCCCGGTGAGTTCGGTGTAGCGTTCCACGACCTCGGCCACCGTTCCCGATGTGAAATAATAGCGCGGCATTCCGCCCTTGAAGGCCACGGTGGATGCCTCTTCCCCGAAGGAAAATTCTCCCTGGTGCGTGTTTTCGTAGAAGATGAGATAGCTGCCCCGGCCCGTGCGGCTGATATAAAGGGGGATGTTCAGGTAAAGGGGATCGTCACCGGGGACGTAATGCCCGCCCGGGTCGGTGTTCCGCATCTGGTAGGTGATGCTCTCCCCTTGGGGGGCAGTGTTGCCGTGTGGGGACGTTTCCCTCAAGTTCAGCGGTGCGGCCCGCTCCCCCAGGCCGTGAATCCGCTCCCCGGTGTCCAACCGCGCTCCCTGCGTCCAGGCCGCCCCCTCCCACCGTGGGGGATGTTCCGCCCGGAGCGGGTCTCCCTCCCCCGCGCGGTAAACGATCCCCCCATCCGCCAGCACCGTGAGGGTTAATCCCCCGCTGGCCAAAGTGTATCCCCCCGCACCAGTCTCGTGAACGGAGATGTTGACCGCGGGCCACTCCGTTTTAGCAATAGCGTAGGGCAGCGGCGGCTGGCCGGGACTCCAGGAGATGCGAACGAGATGCGGGGTGAGGAAGTGGATTTCGAGTTCGGCGTTGGCAAAGGTGAAGCGTCCCCCACGGGGAGTGGTTTCCGCGTTGAGCAAATCCCCCGGAGATTGAGGCGCAGTTGCAGGAGACGGGGCGCGAAAACGGTGTTCGTACCAATCCCGGAGGAGGGTGGCAGAGATGATGCGCAGGGTGGCGGGCAATCCGATGAATTGAATGGAGAGAAGGAGTTGGGTGATGGGGTTCATGGTGTTGGTATGTTGGTGATATTGGTATATTGGTATGTTGGTAAATTGGTGGAATTGGTATGGTGGTAGATTGGGCAGAACCAGTATACCAGTTTCCCAATCTCCCAATTTCCCAGTATACCAACCCCCATTATACCCAATTTATCTGGTAGAATGGGTTTTTAGGAACGTGAAATATAGCCAAATATTAAGGAGTAATTGATGCCCAAACAAGACTTTTATGACTTTATTGACAATGTACAAAACTTGCTAGGACGCGGACAAACCGAATCGGCCTTGAGCGCCTTAGAAAACGCTCCCCGCAACTTCCAATTTCGCCCAGATTACTTGTATTTACGGGGCACGGCCAAGAGTGTGCTTGGCAGGACTCGCAGCGCAATAGAAGATTTAGAAGAGGTGGTTCGGCGTGATAAAGATTATGTGCCGGCTTACGCCAATTTGGCAACAGCTTATGTACAAATGGGATTTATGGGCCATGCCTGGCGTCATGCCGAAAATTATCTCAGGCGCGACCCAAATGATGAGTATGAAGCCAAGGAACAAACTGAAAAAATCATGTCCGTAGTTAAAGCTGAAATCTTGGATGCGGCTAATACCTACGGGGTATCGCTGACAAAGATGCGCCGGGCTGCCATGCCTCATGAACGCGCTCAAATATGTTTGCAAAACGAGGATTTTAGAGGCGTATTAAAGGAAACTAAGACCGCTATCCGCTTAGTTCCTCAATGGCCTTCTCCTCGTAATAATCGCGCTACGACCTTATTTGTGCATGGAAAGATTCAAGAAGCTATTTCCGAATTAGAGGTAATTGTTGAGGACTTAGAACCTGAAAATATTTTCGCTTTGAGCAGCCTGGTGATTTTTAACATAAATATTTGGGAAAAAGAAAAGGCCGAGGTCTATGCTGCCAAATTGCGTCCTCTAACACTAGATGTCTTGGACATGGGTGACCACATCAACAAAGTTGTCGAGGCTTTTGGTTGGTTAGAGGATGATGAAACCCTTGGACAAATGGCTGGTGAGGCATACGAGCTATATGGGACGGAACACATCCCCCTACAAGATGCCACTTGTTACATTCTTGGGGCGGGCGCGGCCAACACGGGACAGCTTTCTATTGCTAAAAAATTATTTCAAAAAGTAACCCAAACCGAAAGCCGTTATGGTTCTTTGGCTCAGAGAGGTCTAGACGTCCTAAAAAAAGCTAAACGAAGAAAAAAACCTGTTGGCCCCGCTTTGGATGGACGCTTTCCCACTATCCATTTTATGCACTATTGGCAACAGTCCACCATTGATAAACTTGAGAAGGCAGTGGAATCGGAAACAGGACTTAAAGAATTAGCTGAGCGGTACAGCTATATTGGATATAGTCATCGGCTTATGCTTTGGCAAGGAGCGGAAGATGAATTGGAAGTAGAGGCTGCCTTAGAAAGTTTGGCCAGCTTAGACTTGCCCCAAGCATACGCAGAAATAGAACGCTTCGCTACTAGCAAATATAGCACACCTCAACAGCGCATAAATGCACTTCGCGTCTTATCTGAAGGTGGACAAATTGATAGGGAAACACCAATAAATATATGGCGCGAGGATAAAGAAGATTGGGCAGAGGTCAGATTGGTGAAAACGGAAATTGTGTCCTTCTTGGAACCAACCTGCAGCGAGGAGACACTGCGTCTAATAGAAAAAGGGGTTGCCTTGTCGAAAAGTGATAAGAAAGCCAATCTCAAAAAAGCTCTTAGCTATTTTGAGCAAGCTCTTGAACTAGAGCCTGATTATCCAGCTACTCTTCATAATATGGGCGTGGTATACCAAAAACAGGGGCGGGAAAAAGAAGCCATGGCCAAACTCCATAGATCTGTGGAGGTTGACCCCGACTATTTATTCGGTCATCTGACTCTGGCCCGTCTGGCATTTTACGAAGATGATAATGAAGAATTATGCCGGGAACACCTTGCAAAAATAATGTCGGCAAATAAAGTGGTTGCAAAAGTATACGAAGGGGCAGTGGAGTTACAAGTCCATTTAGCGATCAGAGAAGGAGAATACGAAGCTGCGGAAAGAATGATTGACATGTTGATTGAACTTAACCCTGATTCAGAAGAGTTTTATACAGATTGGCTCGAGCGCATACAATTGCTAGAATCCTTTAGCGGTTTTGGTGATTTTTTCACAAAGAGAATACACAATTATCATGACCGCCAATTCAATAGAACCATCACAGAAGACGAAGATTTAGAGAGTTGCGTCAACCGTGTTAGCAAAGATCGCCTGAAGCCCACCCTAGAAACCTGGGGACTTAGCAAAAAAGGTAGAAAGGCGGAGGTTGTCACCCGGATCGTGGAGGCCCTCACCAACCCTGGGCGGTTACACAACATGATCGAGGATGAACTCAGCCCCGAAGAGCGGGATGCCCTGGTCTGGGTCTTGGAAGGGGATGGGTTGCGCTCTTGGGATAGTTTCACCGAACGTTTTGGGGACATTTACGACGAATCACCTCACTGGCAATATCACATCCCTGAAACCATCCCGGGGCGTTTGCAGATGCTTGGCTTTTTGGCAATTGGCACCTTAGACAATCAGCGCGTCACCTTGATCCCCCGGGAATTGCGCTCCCTGTTGGGTGATGCGTTCGGGCATAACGTCTAATGTTACAGAGATATGTGAAAGCAAAAACCCTGACGCGGTCGCGTCAGGGTTTTTGTTTTCTATAAGTAGTTGAGCATAAATTTTTACGGTATTGCACCTAATGTTAGGATGTGTAATTTACACTATGTTCGAGCAGAATCTGCCGATCCTGCGGGTGGAGTCCGGGGAACTGGCGTTCCCCTCAGAGCATTGTAAACTGGCGCTCCCCTCAGAGCATTGTGAACTGGCGTTCCCCTCAGAGCATTGTGAACTGGCGTTCCCCTCAGAGCATTGTAAACTGGCGCTCCCCTCAGAGCATTGTAAACTGGCGCTCCCCTCAGAGCATTGTGAACTGGCGTTCCCCTCAGAGCATTGTGAACTGGCGTTCCCCTCAGAGCGTTGCAAACTGGTATTCCCCTCTGAACGTTGTAAACTGGCGTTCCCCTCAGAGCGTTGCAAACTGGTATTCCCCTCAGAGCGTTGCAAACTGGTATTCCCCTCTGAACGTTGTAAACTGGCGTTCCCCTCAGAGCGTTGCAAACTGGTATTCCCCTCAGAGCGTTGTAAACTGGCGTTCCCCTCAGAGCGTTGTAAACTGGCGTTCTCCTCTGAACGTTGTAAACTGGCGTTCCCCTCAGAGCGTTGTAAACTGGCGTTCTCCTCTGAACGTTGTAAACTGGCCTTTGCGGAATATTTCTATCAGTTCGGATATGCTGGCCGGGGTGCGCTCCAGGATATTGTAGTGTTTGCCCAGGGTGTGGGTGACGTGGGAGTCGGAATTGCTGACGGTGGGGATACCGAGGCGAGCGGCTAAGTCTAGTATGCGTCCTGCCACCCCAAGCGGGGTGTTGGTCGAATAGGCTTCAATGGCGTCGGGCGGGAAGTGTTCTATATCCAAACGTAGTTCTGGGTGGTAACGAAAAGGGTGAGCAACGGCCAAAAGCCCTCCACGCTCCCTGACGAAGGCATGTAATTCCGGATAATGCCAATCTACCTTTTCCAACTTCTTGTCGTGAATGCCAATGACGAGGACATGTTCGTCGTTGATGTCCACCTCAATGCCGTTGAAGATTCGGAAAGGGGCGTATGTTTCGTTCAATTTAGCCAATCTCTTGACGGGGGCAAGCCGGCCATGGTCGGTAAAGGCAATTGCGTCAAGGTCAGCGTCAATGGCAGCTCGCACTTGCTCTACTTCTGACGATCTACCGCAAGCGGAGCGTTCTTTTGTATGGACATGGAGGTCTATTTTCACGCGTTTTCCTTTGAGTCTTCCCGCACGCGGTGTGCATCCATTTGGTAAGGGACGCAAAGCGCGTGTCTTCGTGGTAATTACATGTTGGGGGTCCTTACCCCTCAAATCCGAGTTGGTCCAATAATGATTCCAGTCCGTTTCAACGGACTTCGTTTTCGTTAGCCTTGAATTTCAATTCAAGGAGGCTGGGAGTGAATAATTACCCGCTCGCAGTGACAGTTGACATTGCCGCACCGCGTACCCGTCCCCTAACACAGGCGTAGTTGTTTAGATTTTCCCTTTGTTACGGGCCTGCTGACATCCCAGGGGACTGTTAGCTTAACGGCTTTGTCACCTTTCCGCATTTCTATCACCTCCCCCCCGCGTGCCGCGCTGCGGGTTTGGAGGGGGGCATCGTCCAGGCGGGCCGACTTTGGCGCGTACTCGTCCAGGTGGACTGTTACCCTAAGTGTGCCTCTGCCAACGGTCATGCCGACTAACTCGGCTCCTTTTGGTAATCTCCAGGCAATGACACCCTGTCCATAACGTCCTTGGCGGGGGAAGTCACCGGCAGCAACTCGTTTTGCTCTTCCGGTTGAGGTGAGCAAGAAAACTTCATCTGAGGAAGGCAAAATCTCCATGCCTATTACCTCGTCCCCCTTTTTTAATTTCATGCCATTCACGCCCGCGGCTACCAGCCCCATGGGACGGGCATCCTCTTCAGAGAAGCGAATGGACATGCCATGTTTGGTTGCCAAGAAAATATCTTGGTTCCCGTTGCTCAAGCGGATGGCTTTTAGGCGGTCTCCCTGGTTGACTTTCACAAGCGTAAAGGGTTTTGCCGTTGGTCCCGGCACTTCATTAATGTCGCTTTTTTTGACCATGCTCTCGCTGGTGACTGTAATTACATACCGCTCTTCATCCTGTCTTCTCTTGGAAGGCAAGGCGAAAATGACTCCAATTTTATCTTTCTCGGTAAGGGGGGAGAGGTTCGAGAAATGAACTCCCTGGGATGGTTTTTCTGCTTCTGGCAGGGTATGAACGGGGAGGGCGGCTGCCTGCCCTTGCTCTGTGACGATGTAAAGCGTATCCCGCGTGTTGACGCGGACTAAATGCTCCGGGACGTCCCAACCGCTGGGGCGGGGTGTGTCGTCCCCGGGGGTGCGGGAAATCTGTCCTTCGCGGTCTACCATCACCCAAACGTCATCCGAGGGGGTCAATTGCGTAAAGGTCATGGGAGCTTCTTTTTCTCCCCCTTCCACTTTCGCAATATGGGTTCGCCGGGGGTCGGCATATTCCTCTTTTATTTTCCGGAGGGACTCAGCAATTACTTGTCTCATTTTCTTAGGAGATCGTAAGAGTGCTTTTATTTTTTTTATTTTTCCTAGTAATTCCTTGAATTCTGTCTCTATTTTCTTACGCTCCATGGATGCCAAACGGCGCAGGGGCATATTCAAAATGGCTTGGGCCTGTGTTTCCGACAGGTGATAAGTTCGCATCAGGTTCTTTTGAGCTGTTTGCACCGACCGTGAACGACGAATGGTATCGATGATTTCGTCTAAATTATCTAAAGCGACTTGCAAGCCCTCCAAGATATGAGCGCGAGCCTCTGCTTTTCCCAACTGGTACTCGCTCCGGCGTTTGACAATGGTCAGACGATGGGAGAGGTAAATATGAAGTGCTTGTTTCAAACTAAGTAGACGAGGTTCACCATTTACCAGGGCCAACATGATAATGCTGAAAGTCAATTCCATGGTGGAATGTTTATATAGTGTTTCCAGCACTTCTTCCGGGTCCGCTGATTTGGTCAACTCGATGACGATGCGCATCCCCTGGCGGTCTGACTCATCTCGCAGATCTGCTACTCCGTCTAATTGCCCTTCACGGGCTAATTTTGCGATGCGTTCGATGACGGTGGTTTTTTTGGTCAGGTAGGGAATTTCAGTAACTACGATCCGATTTCGCCCCCGGCTCATTTCTTCCACAATGGCACGCGCTCGAACTCGAACCCGCCCCCGCCCACTGCCATAAGCGCTCTTTAGGCCGCTGCGGCGGGTATCTTGTAAGACCACGCCACCGGTTGGGAAATCAGGGCCTTGGATGAATTCTGTTAATTCTTCTACAGTGATGGTATCAATATTTTTCCAATTTTCGAGCATGAAGTTCAGGGCATCAACTACCTCTCCAAGGTTATGAGGCGGAATGCTCGTCGACATTCCCACTGCGATTCCTGTTACTCCGTTCACAAGCAGGTTTGGGAAAGAAGCCGGTAAAATTATAGGCTCTTCTAAAGTGCCGTCGAAGTTCTCTCGAAAATTTACTGTTTCTTTATCCAGGTCTTCCAGCATGAGCATGGCAGGGGGAGCCATACGGGCTTCGGTATAACGCATAGCAGCAGGAGAATCCCCATCGATACTTCCAAAGTTGCCTTGCCCTTCCACCAAAGGATAACGCATGGAAAAGTCTTGCGCCATGCGAGCCATAGAATCATAGACTGCCATATCGCCATGCGGATGGTATTTTCCCAAAACTTCCCCGACGATACGAGCGGACTTTTTAAAGGTGCTGCTGGCTTGAATGCCCATGTCGTGCATGGCATATAAAATGCGGCGATGGACGGGCTTTAAACCATCCCGGGCGTCCGGCAGGGCACGAGAGACAATCACGCTCATAGCGTAATCTAAATATGCTTGCTGCATCTCATCGTCAATATCTATTTGACGAACTAAACCGACTTCCATAAAAACCTCCCAATGGAATAGAATACAAAACGTGTTTCGTGTTGCGTGTTGCGTAGTGCATGTTGGAGAATTTAAATCTTGGAACTCCCTTACCGTGTTTTTTGTCGAAGGGCATTATAACATGAAACAAACTCTTTATAGCTCGGGAGATTGTTGGGAGCGTAGGCGGCTGGGGATTAGGAAAACCTCTCCCCGGCGTGGATACCATCCCCCCCCCCCCCCCCGTCCCCCCCAACGTGGCACCCTCTCCCGAAAATCCACAGGGTTTGAATAATTACTGGTTGAGATACATTAAAGAAAAAATCCCCAGCTCCTTTCGAAGCTGGGGAGGGAAGCAGCGCGTAAGAGTTACTCAACTTCAATTTGCGGTTCAAGCGTCTCGTCTACTGAATCTTCTAAGTTCTCAAGTTCAGCCTCAGGTTGGGAATCAACCTTGGCTACTATGGGGAGTTCCGGCTCTTCTTTATCAAAATGGTCTTTCTCAGCGAAAGGCCCCTGCGAAAAGCCTGTCCCGGAGGGGATTAGCTTACCAATGATCACATTTTCTTTCAATCCATATAGTGGGTCTTCGTCGCCTTCTATGGCAGCTTTTGTGAGGACTTTGATTGTGTGTTGGAACGAGGCTGCTGAGAGGAAAGATTCGGTGTTCAAAGCCGCTTTTGTGATTCCCAGGAGGACTTCTTCAAATTGAGCAGGCCGCTTTCCCTCTTGAAGAAGTTCTTCGTTTTTCTTCATCAGTTCGATACGGTTTACTAAATCACTGGGGAGATACTTCGAATCTCCTGAATCTGTTACTACCACTTTTGACATCATCTTCGAGATAACTACTTCAAAATGCTTGTCGTGAATGTTCTGGCCTTGTGAACGGTAGACTTTGTGAAACTCAGATAGCATGTAGTTTTGGCACGTGTTACGTCCTCTGATACGTAGAATATCATGAGTGTTTAGCGAGCCTATGGTCAGTGGTTGGGCCGGTTCTACTCGGTCACCTTCTTCGACCGAGAGGTGGGCGTTGCTGGGGATTTGGTAGACTTTCTCTTCATTCACTTCATAAGAGACGATTACGTTACCATCTTCGAAGCGTACTCGTCCTCCATTTTTTGCGATGATGGTGTCCTCTTCATCTTCATGGGAGGCGATCACGGCTCCTTCTTCCAGATTGTCCTCTTCTTTGACCTCAAGTGTCCAACCATCAGGGATGCGGTAGGGATCACTCACCATTTCGTTGTTTTCGACGCGAACGATACGCATGTCACTATAGCGGTCAGATTTTTCAATATGCACTGTTCCGGCAATTTCGGTTAGAACAGCTTCACCTTTGGGGGATTTGCGGGCCTCGAAAAGTTCTTCTATGCGGGGCAAACCGGTTGTAATATCGCTTTGAGCAGCCACACCACCACTATGGAATGTCCGCAATGTCAATTGCGTACCGGGTTCACCAATAGATTGGGCCGCTACAATTCCCACTGAAGAGCCTTTCTTTGCTAAACGCCCTCGACCAAGATCCGACCCATAACATTTGGCACATATTCCATGTTCCAATACGCAAGTTAAAGGAGAGTAGACTTTAACACTATCAACATTAGCTTCTTGAATCTTTCGAGAGAGGTCACGAGTCACTAGAGAATCTTTCTCCAGTAATAGTTCTCCTGTTTCTTCATCTACAATATGTTCAGCCACTACCCGGCTAAAGACACGGTCTTTAAAAGACTGTCCGCCGATTTCATCGCCTCGCTCAAGGGTGATGCCTTCCGTTGTTCCACAATCGTCCGCATTGATGATAATGTCTTGAGAGACATCTACCAGACGGCGAGTAAGATAACCAGCGTCAGCGGTACGTAGGGCAGTATCTGCGAGGCCTTTGCGTGCTCCATGACTAGATATAAAGTATTCGAGGGCTGTCAGTCCTTCGCGGAAACTGGAGAGAATTGGCACGGTAATAACCCGACCAGAAGGATCGGCCATGAGACCACGCATACCAGCTAATTGGGAAACGGGCCCAAAACCACCTTTTGTCGCTCCGGAAACAGCCATAACTGTCATGTCGCCATAGGGATCCATGTTCTCTTCAAGGGCTTTACCTACTTGCACGGTTGTTTCTTGCCAAATTTCTACAAGGCGTTCATCCTGCTCCTGTTCAGTCAACAGGCCACGTCGAAAACCTCGTTCCACTTTTTGTACTTGTTCCAAGGCGTCTTGGACTAGCTTCTCCTTTTCGCGAGGGATCATTAGATCGGTAATGGCGATCGAATATCCAGATCGTGTTGCATATTCGAAGCCAATATTTTTGATGCTATCTGCTGCTTTGGTGGTGATTTCTTCACCACAAATCTCATAGATTTCCGAGATGATGTCTTTTACATCACCTTTGGCTAGAGTCCAGTTCACATATTGTACTTCAGTGGGTAAAGCGTTATTGAAAATAGACTGACCCACTGTTGTTTCGATCAAACGTTCTTCCTTTTCATCAAGCCGATTCCATTTGCCGTCGTACCAGGTATTGGCTAATAACCGTATCTTGGTAGGTATCTCAACCTGGTCCAGGTTATACGCCATAAGGACTTCATCGAAGGTGGAGAAAACCCGACCGTCACCTTTATGGGGTCGTTCGTCTTCATGAGTAAGGTAGTAGACTCCTAAGACCATATCTTTAGAAGGGAGGATGATTGGCTCGCCACTAGCCGGTTTGAGCAGGTTTTTCGAAGATAGCATCAACTCTCTGGCTTCTTTAACAGCCTCTTTAGACAGTGGCACATGGACTGCCATTTGGTCGCCATCGAAGTCGGCGTTGAAAGCTGGACAAACCAAAGGATGCAACTGGATAGCGCTTCCTTCAATCAGTTGAGGTTCGAAAGCCTGTATTCCCAGGCGGTGCAAGGTGGGAGCACGGTTCAGTAAAATTGGGCGTTCCAAGATGGCTGCATCTAATGCTTCCCAAACTTCTGGACGGTTTCGCTCGATTAGCCGTTTAGCACCTTTTACGTTTGTAGCGTATCCCTTTTTAACCAATTCAGAAATCACAAAGGGGCGAAATAATTCCAGAGCCATTTTCTTGGGCAAACCACATTGGTGCATCTCAAGTTTAGACCCGGAGACAATGACCGAACGGCCAGAATAGTCCACGCGTTTGCCCAACAGGTTACGACGGAAACGACCTTTCTTTCCTTTCACCATATCGCTGAGGGATCTCAACTCGCGTCTTCCGCGGCGGGAAAGGGCTTTCCCACGTTGAGAGTTGTCGATCAAGGAATCTACCGCTTCTTGAAGCATGCGCTTTTCGTTTCTGATGATCACATCTGGCGCACCCAGCTCCAGAAGGCGTTTTAAACGATTGTTCCGGTTAATGACACGCCGGTAAAGGTCATTCAGGTCAGACGTAGCAAAGCGTCCTCCATCTAGTTGTACCATTGGACGCAAATCTGGCGGAATTACCGGTAGAACAGTAAGGATCATCCACTCCGGTTTATTATTAGATTCACGAAAAGCGTTGACAACCTTGAGGCGTTTCGTGGCTCTGCTACGTTTTTGCTTACTACCAGACGTGCGAATTTCGTGCCACAGCTCCTTTGCGAGAGCGTCCAAATCCAAACGTTTCAAGATGTCGAGAAAAGCCTCTGCCCCCATTTCGGCCTCGAATATTTGTCCATGGCGGGAACGCAAATCCCGATAATCCGGTTCCCCCAAAAAGGTAAGCGGTTGTAGATCCAAGAGGTCTTGTCGCAATTTTTTGTACTCTGCTTGAGTGCCCTCTCGTTCTGCATTAAGCTGTTGTTGGAGTCTTTGGATGGACTGAGCGGTTTCAGCCCGAACTCGAGCGATATCCAGTTTGATGTACTCTAACTCATTTTCTTTCTGAACTTCAAGATCATCTTCAATTTCTTTCAGGCGTTGTTTGACCACATCTTGAACTTTAGAGATATGAGAAGTGCTAATCTCTTCCCCAGCCTTCACGATAATCTCTTCAGTTTTGGGGAAAATAATATCGTCATTAGTGGTAGAACCAACCTGGTCTTGCAAAGTGCGTTCTAAACGCTGGCCTTGTTCGATAATGGGTTCTAGCTCTGCAGCGATTTTCTCATCGAACTGAGCTTCAAGACGCTTTTTTCGCTCTTCTAACTCAGCCTGGTCTTGCTCTCGCTCAGTTTCGACAGTTTCAATTTGAGCAACAAGTTCCGCGCCAACCTTTCCTTCGTCGCTGGTGTACTCTTCCTTCAAGCGGTCAAGCGCTTTCTGGCGACCTTCCTCGTCCACATAAGTAACCATGTACTGGGCAAAGTACATGACCCTATCCAAGTCTCGGCGAGACATATCCAATAATCTCCCCAGCATGGATGGGATGCGCCTAGAAAACCAGAGATGTGCTGCCGGGGTAGCTAACTGTATGTGTCCCATTCGTTCACGGCGCACCGAAGAGCGGGTAACTTCTACTTCACACTTATCACAAACAATGCCTTTATAGCGGATGTTTTTATATTTTCCGCAGTAGCATTGATAATCGCGAGTTGGTCCAAAAATAGCCTCACAAAACAAGCCGTCTTTTTCAGGGCGTAAGCGCCGGTAGTTGATCGTTTCTGGTTCTAATACTTCCCCATAAGACCAACCCAGAATGGTTTCGGGCGAAGCTAGACCGATACGAAGTTTCGTCAATCCTTTGGTTTTCATGCAGTCACCTCCTGAATCGCATTACTCAAATAATTCCAAACTCTCGCCAAAGAACAAATGTGCTAAGCATCTCACATACAAAATCAAGCGCATGAGAATAATGTCTCAGGCGCTTGTTGATATATCCGTCATTTATCGTTTTTTCTCTTAGCATGCGAAGCATAATTATACAGAGCATCTACTAGCTAGTCAAGACATTTCGTTGTAATTAATCCAGAGCAATCGCGTATGGGTGTATTTCAAATAACTTGAGATTGCCCTGGTCAATTAACCCATTAGACTTGTAATCTATCGCAAAACTGTTTATAATTCTTAGCATGAAAACTTATCAACGTTTTCTTTTCATTATAATAATCAGCTTGACACTTTTGGTGGGAGTGCGAGGTACACATGCCCAAACAGGTGAAAGCCGCTACTTTCCCGAAACGGGCCATTGGGTCGAGGGGAAATTTTTAGCCAAGTATGAAAGTACAGAAGACGCTGAACTTGTTTTTGGAAACCCCATCACGGAAAGGTTCAAGGATCGTATCAACTTGGTCGAGGTTCAATACTTCGAACGCGCCCGTTTTGAGCTTCACCCTGATGAATTCCCATCTGTTCAACTTACTCCCCTGGGCGAACTCATGTATGAAGCCGGAGACGCCCTTTCTCCCCAAGCCAGCGATCAGGCATGTAAAAGATTTCAAAGTGATGGACCCCGAGTCTGCTTTGATTTCCTGCAATTTTTCGAAGCTCATGGAGGGGTAGCCCAATTCGGTTTCCCGGTCTCTGGATTTGAAATCCATGATGGGCGAATTGTGCAATATTTCCAGAGGTCCCGTTTCGAATGGCATCCCGAGAATCCTCCCGGGCACCAAGTTGTGCTTTCTAATCT
>DAOUWT010000189.1 GCA_030666985.1 Chloroflexota bacterium | reverse complement strand
TTCGGGGGAAGCGGCTACGGCTTTTGCTGTGTATATGCACAAGGAGATATATTTGGCCGTGGGGGGAGAGGTGTATAGGGCGAAGATGGGGGGGCGGTAGTTGGGTAGTTCCTGATACCCTGTTTTCCTGATTCCTAATCCCTCGTCACCTAATCCCTGATTCCTAGTCCCTAGTCACCGATTCCTAGCCTCCCCCCTTCCACAAAACATACCCGACGATATTTATTACGATGATCACCAGCACACCCAAGATGGTCAGCCAGAGGGCGATTTTGGATGGCTTCTCTGGCTCCGGTTCCGGCTCTTTTTCCTCGGGCACGAGCAGAGAAACTATAGTGATGTTGTCGTGTCCCCCGCGTTCGTTGGCGAGATCAACCAGCTTTTCGAGAGCCTCTTCGTGAGTGGGCGATCCCTGGGAAATAGAGAGAATCTCCTCATCGGATACCAGGTCAGTCAATCCATCGCTGCACAGCAGCACTTGATCTCCGGGCAAGAGGTTCATTCCCTGGTTGGCTTCGGTTTCTGGGTCGCTTTCATCCGCATTCAAGCGGAGGCGTATATCCACTTCCGTGGGTTTAGAAGAGCCTAGATAGCGGTGAATGACGTGTCTGCGGGGGTGATCCTGGGCTTCTTCTGCGCTTATAACTCCATGCTCAATGGCTTCTTGTACCCAGGTGTGGTCGGTGGTGAGGCGTTGAATTTTCCCCTCCCGCAGCAAGTAAATGCGCGAGTCGCCTACTGAAGCAATATAGAGCTGTTCGCCAATCACCAGGGCGCACACGCATGTGGAACCCATGCCTTGTTGGCCGGCTTCGAACTCGGATTGTTCCCGGATGCTTGCGCTGGCCTGCCCGATACCTTCTCTCAAGGTTACAAGAGGTTCTGAACCGTCACTTTCTGCGACCGCATATTCTGCGATCGCATATTCTGCGACCGCATGTTCCGCGACCGCATGTTCCGCGACCGCATCTCCTGCGACCGCATCTCCTGCGACCGCATCTCCTGCGACCGCATCTCCTGCGACCGCATCTCCTGCGACCGCATCTCCTGCGACCGCATGTTCCGCGACCGCTGCACTGATGGTGTTGACGGCGATTTCTGAAGCGATCTCCCCGGCGCTGTGCCCCCCAATGCCGTCGGCCACAATCGCAAACACGACCGGAGTAGGATCATCTTCGCTGAGGGTGTAGGCAGAAATTGCGTATTGATCTTCGTTATTTTTTCCGCTCATCCCCGGGTGGGTAATGGCGGCGGGGTGGAGGTGGGCTTGTTGGGAGGTGATCATTTTTGTCCTCCTGGGGGGTGATAAACACTTCTGGGTGGGTGCTCGCATCCTGGATGCGGAAGAGAAAGCCTACTCGTCCAAGGTGGAGGATGTCTCCATGTTGGAGGAGGCGGCTTTCGCCATTGATGGGTTGGTAATTGACCCAGGTTCCGGCTACTGAACCTTCGTCACTGAGTTGGTAGGCGTTTTCTGAAATGAGTTCCAAGCGGGCATGGAGGTCGTTTAGAGAAGCTTCTTTAATAAGAATAGTGGCTGCCGAAGCGTCTTTCCCAAAAGTCATTTCAGCGTCATAGAGGGGGATTTGTTCAGGGAAAAGTTTTCTAGCTCGCTTTGTGATTGGTTCTAAGACGGCCTGTGCCTGTTTGGCAGCTTCCTCGCCTTCAGGCCAGGGCAAGCGGTTGATCCAAGAAGAGATATTCTCCCGTCTGAAAGATGTCCGGCGTGGTTGCTCTTCTTGAGACTCTGGCGCTGTTTCCTTTGTTCTCTGAGAGGCTTTCGAGACACGCAGAAAAGCTTTTGGGTGAATGAGTCCCCGGCGAAGGCAGACCAACAAGAGGATAGCAGCCATGATGATCGCTCCCAGGCCAGCAATAGCAAGGGGTTGCTCTCCTATGATACAGCCTAATAATTCTCCCATTTTAGGTTCAGGTTTGTCAATAGTGACCTGGATGGGCGTTTCTAGGCTGCTTTGGCTCAGACCAAGGCTGTCTACGGCCTGTATTTGCAGGTGGTGAGTTTGGCTGTCCTCATATTGGCTGAGGTCCCACGTAAACTGGTCGAAAGGCGGGCTGGTATTCTTGGCTTCCTCGTTCCCGTCCACGTAGAGGATAGTCTCTGCTAGAGGGCGGGGATGCCCATCTGGGAACTCGATAATGATGTCTAGCGTTCGAGTGGTGGGAGTGTATGTTTTTGTTTCAGCGTTTTCTTCTTCTGGGTTGGGATTCTCGCGGGTGATTTCCAAGGGCGGAGAGACGAAAATAGGGTTGGGCGGCTGGATATCAAGCGGGAACTCTCGGCGAGCCATTATCTCTCCGGTCTTAGTCGTGATTGCCGCTTCCAGCGTATGCGGGCCGCTTGTGGTGATCTGGGATTGGTAAGTGAGAGCGTAGGTGCCCCGCAAGGGGGAAAAGTAGCTCTCCGGGGAGGGGATGGCCTCTTCCCCCGAAAAGGCAAAGAACGCTCCTCCCGTTTCTGCGGCGCTTTGGCGGAGCTGCTCCACTCCCGGGGAGTTAAAATAGGCTGGGGATGAGACCACCCAGGCAAAGAGGCGCACCCCCCGTTCTTGAGCGTAGGCCGTCAGGCTTTGGATGGCAACGATCTCCTCTGGCGTGGGGGGAGGGGTGAGCAGCAGCACCACTTTCTTCATGGCTTGGTGGGGCGCGGGGTCAGAAGCAATGTCTATGGCGTGGGCGAGCACGTTGAAGTTGGAGGGTGTTTCGCGGGGTTGAGGTTGGTAAGATTCCAAGGCCGATGTCCAAATAGCGGGATCGTTCAGGTGCGTTCTTTCGATCCCATCGTTGGTGATTAGGCTTAGGTCATCCAGGTTTTCAGCTGAGAGATTCTCTCCCCAGTGGATGAGCGCTTGGGACAGGTACTCGAAACGGGAAACGCCGAGTTCGTCGCGGATAGCGAATCCGGCTCCCATATTGAATGCCGCCACAACTTGCACCCCAGGGCTTAATTCCTCGAACTTCTGAATAGGGCAGGGATTGCCGTTTTCCGTGAGTGTTATCTCTTCGGATGTCACGCCGAACAGGAACCTCCCCGCCGAGTCATATACATCTAAAAAGGTGCTCATCTCAGGAAAATTCTCGGCCTGAGGGGAAGTCAGAGTGGCATGTTGCCCTGTTTGTGCCTTTGAGAGGATGGGCAAAAAGAGCAAGCAGCCGATTAGAAGAATGCTCCAGGTCTTGGTCTTCATAGTCAAATTTTAGCATACTTCCTGGTAAGCGCAATTGTTGGTAGATATTGAGCAAAACCCTAAAGGTCTTCAGTACAGAGACCTTTAGGGTTTGCCTTGCAATAATTTTTTAGCGCACACCTTCGCGATGGCAAGTTGCAAGTGGCAGATGGAAAACAACCAGGCGCTGCCCTGTGCAAGTGCAATCCCCGTTCAGTTCCCCCGCAATCATCCCCCACGCCCATTCGCAACGAAGATGACCTTGGATGGAAGAAATTCACGATATTCCCCTCCCGCCCTCAAATACCAACTCACCGCTACTATTCTTCTGCAAGCAAGATTTGTTCTATTTGTCTGAAAATCTGTTTCAACGACGGTTGAGTAGAGGATTCGGGAGTCTCTGCCGGACCGGTATGTTTATGGTGGGGAAAATTCTCCAGATCAGGATAGTGCGGCGCATTGTCATAACGAACGAAAGAGGTGTTTGTTGTCTCTGACGTAGGTGTACGAATAGCTCAAAATGTCAGGATAGCCCGCCTGGGTATCAACAATTTCATCAACCGTCAGACACGATCCATCCCAGAAGAAAACGCGTGCCCGAAACAGACCGCGATGGTCATCAAAGGCCTGCATTACAGGATCTTGTAGAAAGCCTATGGCATGGTTTTGTTGAATACTGCGTCGCAGGCTCTTGAAATACTCAAAGATGTCCATCAATCGCCGACGCCGGGTTGCTGAGAATAACCTGTCATGCGCTGAAGTAGATCGTGCAGGCCAGCCCACACGATAAAGTCTCGCTCATCGCCCAGCTCGCCGTGCAGGAAACGAGTGTAAAACTCTGAGGTCTTTAGCGAATAGCGTGCTTCAAAGGCCTGGATTTGCCGGCGCAACCCGTCAAGCCCAACGGTTTCGGTGGATAGTTCTTTTCTGGCAGCGACAGGTATGACCAAGAGTGTCAAGCGATCTTGTGGTTTTACACCTTCCGGTTCCTGGCTGAGATGGACCATTCCATCCCCCTCATAAACTGCACTGATTACTTCAGGCACGGGTTTCTCCTTTTCATCTGATTACGCTCTGGAGATAGTGTAACACCGTCGTCGCAAGATTGCAAGCAAAAATCTTATAGGACTCCGAGTCCCGTAAGATTTTGATGTTCCATCGCCATCGTACGCGTTTCAGGCCGCACGCCGCTGGTATCCGACCCCGTTACCGCGCAGTCCCAGCCATCGCCCGCGCTGCCGGTATATTGGCATACCTTGGGGGTAGGCACACTGTCGTACGGCAGGGTGAGGTTGACGGTGAAACCGGTAGTAGCGTCTGTCACTCCATCGCTTGAAACATTCGGGAGCACTCAAAGGTTGTTGGAAAAACACGCCCCCTCCCTACCTCCCCCAAATGCGACGAGAAGATGTCGAATTTGGGGGAGGAGTGGGGGCATCCCCCCAAATTCCGTATTTTTTGGCATTTGGGGGGACTGAGGGGGGCAGAAATTAACCAACAACTTTTTAGCACTCCCAAACATTCTCCTTTACTCCATATCTTGACTGGATGTGATAAAATTTCTTTTTACAATTACAGTGTAGAAAATGGAAGTTGCTTAAAATCCAGTTGTGAGATACAAAATAATGACCATGTCTATGAACCAAACGACCAACTCACAATCCAACCAAGCCCTTATTCTGGCTTCCAATTCGCCGCGCCGGCGACAACTGTTGGGCCTGGTGGTTGGCTCATTCCGCGTTCAACCGGCGGATGTGGACGAAAGCCTCCTCCCGCGCGAATCCCCGCAGGAGTATGTTTTGCGTTTGGCAGAGGACAAGGCCCGGGCTGTGGGAGAGGGCGTGAATGGGCGCTCCATTATCGTTGCTGCGGATACTACCGTTGTGGACGATGGCGAGATTCTAGGAAAACCTGCCCACGCGGAAGAGGCGGGGCGAATACTTCGCCGTTTGCGGGGACGTACCCATCAAGTCCTGACCGGGTTGGCGGTCTTTCATCCCCTTGACAAGCTCCTGGTTACCAAATTGATAGCCACGGATGTTCCCATGCGGAACTACAGCGACCAAGAAATAGAAGATTATATTGCCAGCGGAGACCCCTACGATAAAGCGGGAGCTTATGCTGTCCAGAATGAGGCTTTTCATCCCGTTTCCAATTTAGGAGGCTGCTTCGCTAACGTGATGGGATTTCCTATCTGTCACTTCATGCTCGCCCTAGAAGAGCTTATGGTTTACCCGCAAATAACTTTCGCCCCAGGAACACGGTTCCTCAGAGGAACCGTGTTCCTGGGCAATCGTGAAGAAGTCCCGCTGAAGTGCCAGGAAACATTAGGGTATTCATGTCCCGTTTTCGAGCAGGTGCTTAAAGTGAAACGTGATGCGTGAAACGTGAAGACGTGAAACGTGAAGACGTGAAAC
>DAOUWT010000349.1 GCA_030666985.1 Chloroflexota bacterium | reverse complement strand
TTTTTAGTGGTTTTAGCATGTTTTAAGTGGCATGTGGCAAGTGAGCAAGTATGCAAGTGGCAAGTGGCAAGTGGCAAGTGGCAAGTGGCAAGTCCTCATTACATATTATAATATAGATGGTAGATATTTGAACCCTTTGTCGGTACATCACGCATCACTCATCACGTTTCACGTTTTACGTTTCACGCCCCACCTTTCGGAGAAAAACTATGCCCATTCACAATGAATCTTTGCCCATCCTGGTTGGCCAAGGGGGAGATTATAACGCCCACCGCTGGGTCGTAGAAGACAGCCTGGTCATTGGAAGAACCGACAATTGCGACATACCCATCCCCAACCGGCAAGTCTCCCGCTACCATGCTCAAGTAACACGTTCGGGAGAAAAAATCATCCTCGAAGACCTCAACAGCAAAAACGGAACCTTTCACAACGGACAAAGGCTAACAAATCCCGTTCACTTGGAAGATGGGGATGTAATTCAAATTGCCCTGGCCCAAAAATTCATCTACCTAAGCCAAGATGTCACCATCCCCCTGGATTATAGTGAATTCGAAGGTATCCCCACCCTCCCTGGGACTCCCACTGATACGCCCTCTGGCGCACGAAGATTGCAACTCGACATGGACGCCCATCGCGTCTGGGTACACGAAAAAGAAATCACTCCTCCCCTCTCCGCGCTCCAACTCCAACTTCTGGCCATACTGTGCGAAAATGAAGGCCAGGTGCTTTCCAGGGACGAGCTGATCACTCAAGTATGGGGAGAAATCGAATCAGCCGGCGTTACCGACCAGGCCCTCGATGCCCTGGTGCGACGTTTGCGAAACCGCCTCACAAAAGCAGACCCTGACCATGAATACATAGTCACAATTCGCGGCCAGGGTTTTAGGCTGGATAACAGTTATCAGTGAGCAGTCAATGTCATTAAGTTAGTGGTACCAAGCATGTCATTTCGACGAGGGACGAGGAGAAATCTTTCCGACGTAAGTGAAGGATAGACTGAAACCAAGATTTCTCCTCGTTATTCGGCAAAAGCCGCGCCGAAACCTCGTCGAAATGACATACATGGTTGCTTCCCTTAATGACATTGAGCAATGAGTAAGCACACAAAGCGATTCATTACTCATCACGTTTTACTCATTACGTTTTACTCATTACTCCTCACGTTTCACGAGTCATCTCCCTCTTCATCGAAAACCGCAACACAGCCTGATAAACCTTCTCTATATCTTCCTTGAAGCCCCGCTGCTGCTCCTTTTGCTCGTCCTCAAGCTGCTTGATGTTTTCATCAATAGATCCTAAAATATGCGTCATATACTCTATCAACTTGGGGGTAATATCGTCTCCATGGGCAGCAATAACCTCTTCCAATTTGCTATCATCGCCGGCATGTTCCACAAACTTCTCAAGCACCTCTAGTTCCGGGGGAGCGCTCAACTCTTGAATCACGCCTAAAACCTGCTGGAGCTTATCCAAGCGTTCTGCATCATCAGCCTTTTGAGCGGCACTCAAAGCCTCTTCTAAAGCGCGGATAAAGAAATCATCCACAGCGTTTAGGTTTGCTTTAACGGCCTGAGATATATCATCCGCCTTCAACAAAGCCTCCAAGTTTTGCTGGGCTAACTCAACTCGCGCTTTAACGTGCTCATCAATTTCTGCCGTGAGATGCAGCATCATGTTGCGACGCTCAATGAGAGTTTTTCGCTCAGAGTCTGCCGCTCCTTCAATGCGATCTGTGAACATTTGGAAAAAGGCATAATCCATTCCGGGGCGGGCCAGGCTGGTCAGGGCTTGCACACGCTCCATATTGGGAGCCTCAACCACCAATTTTAGCAAAGCCTCCCGAGTTAGGCCCTTACCCAACTTCTCGAGCGAAGCCCGAGCCGCCTCTAAGGCCTCAGCCTCTTTTTGTACCCTGCGCCCAAATTCGGTCTCGCTCAACAATTTTTCCTGCAAAGCACGCAGTTTTTCAACCCCCCCGTCCCCCCCTTGCAAGGCAACCTGCGCTAATCGGGAGAACAGCTCAAAGACCTCGCCATCGATAAGCTCTTCCTCCTGGCGAATAATTTCGACCTGCGTGTCTTCAGGAGCGCTCACCAGGCGTTGAACCAGGCGCATTTTCTTCTCCTGAGCCTCCAACATCTCCTTTGTTATCCCATCGGCTTCCAAAACGGTTTCGAGCATATTTTGAGCCGTTAGCATAGTCCGTGGCTGAAAAAGGTAGCCCTTGCGCCCTTCCGGAGGGAGATTCTCCGTGACCTCCCTGAGCAAAGGCGCCAACATATTCTCGCGCTCTTGCATGTTTCTTCCAGCACCAGGCGGGACAAAGGTCAGCAATAATTCTTTGCCAGGGTCATGATAAACGAGAGGCAATGGTATTTGCCCCTGGAAGCCGCACACCTGGCATTGGGCAAAGTTGAACATACCCGATAACAAGATTTCCTTGGCCCGGGGATCGACCCCCACATCAAAGATCTGCATAACATCGGCAAGCATGGGCTGTCTACAATTTGGACAAGCAGTTTGCATTTTTGGCATATAAATTCCTTATTCTCTAAAATAATGTAATGCGACATTCATGTCGCCCTAGCCCCTAAATACGACATAAATGTCGTGCTACAAATACTGAAAAACTTTTGCTCAAGTACATTATTTGGGGGATATCCCCACTGGGGAAGGTCCCCTCCTGGGGGAAGGTCCCGCCCCTGTGGGAGACTGCCCCAAGACTGGGGGGGACGCACCCCCCCCGGCCCCCCTATCGCTCGAGGGGGACGCCAGTTCCCCCGGATTCCGCCCGCTTGCTCTGGCGCCCCCGCCCGAGCATGGCCATCCCTACCTCCTCCTGGGGGCACGCCAGGTCCCCCGGCTTCAGCTCGCTGCATCTGGCGGTCCTGCT
>DAOUWT010000363.1 GCA_030666985.1 Chloroflexota bacterium | reverse complement strand
GGCAGACTCGTGGTGCAACGCATCCAAAAGCGGATGCAATGCACCACTAACATTTTGAGCAATTACCAAAGTTCTTTATATTGAGGGGCAGGGGGAAAGTCTTGGCTTGACTTCGATGAACACATCAGCGGTAAGCGTTCACCTCCTCCTTCTGGCACGGCAGACCTCCGAGGTTTTTGAAGTGCAAACCTCGGAGGTCTTGGCTGGGGGGTGAATAATTACCATCAGCTAGTACACCATATCCTGTTGCTTTCGGGTTGATAATGGCGCGGACGTTGATGATACCGCCTTCAGTCAAGGCGTCAATTCGGTTCGCGACCGTGCGTGCTGAGACATCCCCCAATTGTCGGGCAATCTCCGCGACATGAGACAGAAAGCGTAACTTTTCGTAATTGGTCACTCCCCCATGTAGGGCGAATTGGTAATTCGCTGTCGAAATGCCATTTCGACCTACATTTAGAGGGGAAGTGTGACCGGTTACAACTTTTCACTCCTCCACTTGGAAGCTGTAGGCAGCCACTTGGCGGGTGAACCTGGTTGTGCCGGTCACTACTAGGATGACTTCGTCAGGCATCCCATTGCCAATGGTAAGGGGGATTTCTAGCTCGTTCCCCGCCGAAAGGGTCAAGTATTCAATGGTGGGGGAATCGCCCAGGTGAAGCAGGGCCAGCCGGTAGGTTTGGGGCAAGCGGTTCTGGATGCGCACAAAGCCAGCTCCCACCCAGCCCCCAGCGTCCCCCTCGAAGTCTGTGCTGTACCCCGTTTCAGGAACGGCAATATCGTCCAGGAGCAGGCCCTCCCCGTTGACAGCGGCGTCGGTGATGTACTCGAAGCGGATTTGCACCTCCTGCCCGGCAAATTGGGAAATATCCACCTTTTCTTGAATCCAGCTCCCATCCCCCCCGGACAGGCCGTTGTATCCCCAGCCGTAGCTGTTCCCAGAGGGGTCTTCATCCGTGCCCGAAGGAGTATCGAGAATGACCCAGTTTTCACCATCCATAGAAGCCTCCAGGAATAGATAATCGTAATCTTCTTCCAGGTCGTACCAGGTCCAGTAAGTTAGGGTGAGGGGAGCGGCGTGGCTGGTGAAGTCGAAGGTTCGGGTGAGGGTCATATCGGAGTGATCGCCCTTGTTCGACCAAAAAGCGTAGCCGCCGGAGTGGGGATCGGCGGGCAGGACGCCCACTTGCTCCTCCCCTTCGAAGTGCAGGGTATAGTCCCCCGCACAAGTGAAGCTGATGTAATCTACTCCGTATTGGTGAACCGTGCGCTCCTGTTGCCCGGTGGGACATTCTTCAACTGTTTCGGTGGCGCTGAAATAGGGGACGCTCGAGTAGTTGCCATAAGCGTAACGCCCAGAGATATTATATAGCCCACCCAGGTAATTTGTCATCACCCAGTCAAGGAAAACATCGTCGGCGGTAATTGTGTTGCCTGTGAGGGGGTCTTTGATTTCTAAATCTCGCAATACACTATCTATGCTCGACATGCCGTTCAAGTCGTGAGAGACAAGGGTTTGAGTGGCCTCGTTTCCAAAATGATCTAGGAAGTAGGTTACAAAGAGGAAAGATGAGCCATAATGAGGTGTGGTTGCTGTGTCGTCGTTGGGCCAATCGTTGAGTTGTAAATCAGGATTTTGAGCGTAAATGTAGTCAAACCCGCCTCCGCCATGATAGCCGTTCAGCAAAGTTGCTAGCTCAGAAAAGCCTTCGTTGAGCCACGAAGTTTCATTAGAATCCCCGTACCAATGGATCATGTGTTGGAACTCATGCGCTAATACGCCATAGGTAAAAGTCTCGTCAAGGCCGATTGTATCAGCGTTTAGCATAAAAGTCTCATGCGCATTGGAGTATTCATTGGCCAGGGGGTGATACTCATCGACAGAGGAAAAGTACCCTGCCAAGTTACTCCCCAATCCGGAAGCGTAGATGACATAGAGATGAGGGTCACCATCCACTCCCGGAGACCATTCGGAGCCAAAGAACTCGCGGTCTGTAGGGTATATTTTCGTTTCAAACTCTTGGGCTAATTTGTCCAAATCGCGTCTTGAAAAGCTGACGCCATCCTCGATCCAAAAATATAAATGGTCAGTCACGGCCTCTAGGGTAGTATCAACTTGAAAGCTCTCTGCGGTATCTGTATCGGTGACCCAAAAAGTTTCTTTCTCGCCAACTTCCCGGTGGAGGTTTTCTACCGGTTTGGTGCGGGGGATGTTTTCTTGCCCCCCCAAGCGTTCGGCAAGTTCAAGGGGGTCGTTGATTGGGACCTCTGCGTTTTCTAGGATTTGCAGTGTTTCGTGATGTGTCTCTTCTGAAAGGGGAGAGGCTTCCGCATTTTCTGAGGTATCGCTGGGTGGAGAAACAACGGCAGGGGTGGTGGGGGGCGACTCAGTAGCTGGGGGAATAACCGTCACTTCAACCTCTCCGCTTGGTGGGAGGGGAGATGCATCCTTGGAGCGGTCGCTTAGTAGCCTATACCAAACAGCTCCGCCCGCGACTGCCGCGCAACAAATGCAAGCCAGGACGGCGAAAATTGCCAATAATATTATTAGATTACGTTTCTTCAAGGTGGTGTCTCCTTATGTAGCTGGTATGCTGGTCTCACTTAGATTTTGTGAAATTGCTTGTAAGCATTTACTTCTCTCGGAGGTTCTCTTTGGGGATTGGCGGGAGCGCAGGCGCCTGGGGGATGGTAAAGCCTCGCCACCCCCGCTTCGCATCCCCCAGGGT
>DAOUWT010000175.1 GCA_030666985.1 Chloroflexota bacterium | reverse complement strand
TGCCAATGTTCGGGTTCTAGATCGCGGATGTAATAGGGCAATCCAACCGCTTTGCGCTCGGCTTGGGCCGCTTTCTTTTTGGCGCGTTCGATCTCATATTCCCAATGCTCATCTTCCCATTTGGCACGCCGTTCTACCAAGATACGTTCCAACAATTGATCGGCAGGTTCGTAGTCACGCCCATCCTGGCGGGCGAGTTCCGCCTCGGTGGGAACTAGACGCCCCTCGCAAGCGGCCTGCAGCACCGAGGCCCGGTAGCGTTTGAGATTTGCCTGGGCGCGTTTTAGTCCCGCAACGGCGGCGTCCAGGCGGGTGAATTGGGTTTCGATGACTTCGACAATGCGGTGTTGTTCGGGGAATGGAGCAAAAGGAACATCTTGCTGTCTCAACACGCTCCCTGTAATTGCCGAGAACGTTGATCCCGTCGCTTTATTTTCCCAATCTTGCTCAATATAACGCAAAAAATAATAGATGTACAAATTAGGACTTCCAGATTGAGCACGTATAGCGGAAAGCCCTCGACCAATACAGGACTGCTCACGACAAAGATTTGTCGGCCCAACAGGTGCCCGAACAGAAATCAAAACGTCACCAGCTTGAGCAACCTTTTTAGGTTCTGAACACCACTTAACAGGGGTGGGGTAAATATCTCCAAACTCAGCTTTACCTTGATAAAACGGTAAGCCAATGCCTTCTGTGTTATAAGTACTGGAAGGCGGAGATTGCCCCAAAATAACCTCGTAAGCTTGCCCAATCGACGTCCAAACCCACCCCTCCGGCAAGGCATCGGCTCCCTGATTCCCTGCTCCCCTGATTCCCTGATCTCCTGTTTTCCTGCTTCCCTGCTTCCCTAATTCACTCACGCCCTCTCCTCTACAACCGCTAAAGTCTCATTCAATTCTTCCAACAACTCCGGCAAATTTCCACCGAATAACTTTTGCGCCGCATACCACCCGCCCCTGTTGAACAACTCACCATACTGAAAATCTTCCGGCTGGGCACTTAAATTTACCCCAATATTCTCAGCAATACGATCTAACCACCAGCGCTGTTCTGCAGCAAATGCGCGCCCCTCAGATTCTTGCACCTCTAGCCAATCTTGGTAACGCTGAGCCACCCGCTCTGGGTAGGGAACCAACTCATCCTCTAATTCCACGGCGTGCCGTACCAGAGAAACCAAATCTGTTAGAACGCGCTTTGCACGAACCCCGCGCACTTTGTCTTTCTCCAACTGGGCATAGGCTCGCCAAAGTTTTTCCGTTGTCCAGGTGTTGGGCGGCTGCTCAATACGCTCTGCCAACTCCTTAATCTGCCTAAAACTCAAACGCCGTTGGCCATAAGGCTGCTCGAAAAGGATTTGCAAGGCCGTGATCTCAGAACGGTTTTCCTCCAAATAAGTTCGGAAAGAATCCACCATCTGGCGAGCGCGGTCAGTATCATCCGCGCTAAAACCAGCCTCAAGCACCTCATCCTGGCTGATAGTGTCAATAGTCTGCTCGGTGCGCCGTTTAATATTCGTCAACAAGTCTCGCAGGTCGGGATTATCAAAAGGCCTTACAGCTTTTTGGATTAACTCAGCCTGGGCGGATTCAACTTGCTCTGGGGTGGGGGATTCACCGCCCGCCAGCGATTCGGCTCTGGCCCGAACGTGGTCGGCGTCCAGCGCGTCCAAAAGGGAGTGCGCCAAACCCCGGGGGGACTCTCCCCCGCTGGCCTCCACAATAGCAGCCCGCTCCCCCACGGTCAGCTCCCCCTCCAGGCGGGAAAGCCTCACCGCCAGGGATGAGATATCTCCCACATCTGCCATCCCAAAGGCTACTTTTTCTAATAATTTATCAAAAGCGATAGAGCGTTTGCGATCCATGGTGCCCACGTCAATTTTGGGATGTTCCACCACGCCAACCGCGTCTACAATTACAAAATGGCTTTTGCGATGATCGCCTGGGGTGACGGCTTGGAGGTCGGTGTCGTTAATAACGCGCGTGCCCCGTCCCAACATCTGCTCAAAATAATTCGCCGAATTCACCCTCCGCATGAAAAGTAAAATTTCGATTGGTTTAACATCGGTGCCAGTGGCAATCATATCCACCGAGACGGCGATGCGGGGCCAAAAACTATTCCGAAACTCGGCAATCAGGTCGTCGGTATCCCTATCCGATTTATAGGTAATTTTCTGGCAAAAATTGTTCCCCTTGCCAAACTCCTCTCGAATAATACGTACAATTTCCTCGGCGTGGTTATCGTCCTTGGCGAAGACCAGCGTCTTGGGAACCTCGTCACGGTCGGGGAAAATCTCGGTAAAAAGTTTATCACGAAAAGTGCGTATCACAATGCGAATTTGGTCGGGCGTCACCACGTCCCGGTCGAGAGCCGAGGCCTCATAATCGAGGTCTTCATCTAACTGCTCCCAACGCTGGGCGCGGGTTTTGCGGTCACGAATACCCACCACCTCACCCGCCTCCACGTGACTCCCCGCCTCTGTAATGCGCGTGCGAATTCGATAAGCCCAACCATCCACGTTCACGCCATCCGCCACAGCCCGCGTCCGGGGATATTCCATCACTAAATTCTGATTAAAAAAACCAAAAGTCTGTTTCGATGGGGTAGCCGTCAAACCAATTAAATAAGCGTCAAAATACTCTAGCACTTGGCGCCAGATATTGTAAATGGAACGGTGGCTTTCATCGATGAAAATAAAATCAAAATACTCGATGGGCAAATATGGACTATAAACCACCTCCCGAACGTGGTCGCCAAAAACATCCGCCATCTCCCCCAAAGGTCGGTTTTCCAAACCTAAGTCAAAATTTTCTTCTCCCCGAAGCATAGAATAAAGCCGTTGAACGGTGGTGATGGTGACTTTACTAACTTTATCGAGCGAGTTGGATTTCATGTGCTGCACATTATAAAGATCGGTGAATTTGCGCCCATCGTCGGGGGTAGTGTATTGGTCAAATTCGTTATAGGCTTGCTTGCCCAAATTGGTACGGTCAACCATGAAAAGCACACGCCGCGCCCCAGCGTATTTAATGAGCCGGTAAATGCTAGTCACAGCCATAAACGTTTTGCCGCTCCCCGTAGCCATTTGCACCAGAGAGCGGGGATGGTCTTGGGCGAGGGATTTTTCCAAGTTGCGGACAGCTTCAATCTGCGCCTTCCACAAGCCCTGAGTGTTCAAGGGGGGGATTTGTTTCAAGCGGGCCCGCAGTGTGTCTTTGTGGATGGTGTAATCCGCGCGTTGGTCTGCGGCTTGGGGGATGGTGGAACCTTTCTGGGGGGTGGCGTTTACCCAATTGGCCAGCGTACCCGGTTTGTGAAAGGCAAAAACCCGACGGCTGCGAGGGGCTGGGTCACGCTCGTTGGTGAAAAATGTCTCTACCCCCGTGGATTGGTACATAAATGGCAGGGGATGACCCCAAGCCTTATCCTGGAACGCTTTTGGCAATCCCTGGCTGTACCGAGCCGTTTGCGTCTCTACTCCGCTCAAAGTTTTCCCCACCCTCTTGGCCTCAATAACCCCAATCGGACGCCGATCAACAAAGAGCAAATAATCGGCAAAACCCGTTTTCAGAGGAAATTCAGCCACCGCCACGCCCCTAGCCGCTCCCAGGTTAATCCTATCTCGGGCCTGCACCACCCAACCGGCGGCCTCCAGGAGTTGGTCAATTTTTTGGCGTGCTATTTGTTCAGGGGTGAGAGGGGACATGGGGTACCTCGGGGAGTTGATAGGGGCTTCAAAAAACAAAAACCGCCTCTCTGTTGCGTGGGCGGCTTTTTAATGCTACATTCTCGTCGCCACGCGTCCTAATCGCGTTGGCCATGGCCGGGAGCTTGGGAAAGCTGCCCGGCTTTTTTGTTGGGGTGGTATTAGTATAGCATAATTTTTTAGGGATTGTTTCGTCATTGAAGTGATTGCTTTTTTCAATCCCAATCCGGATACTGTGAGGGAGCTTCCCCCACGCTTTGCACACTCTACCATTGATCCCGATGCACCTTCGAAGGATCATAGTGATCGACTCGCCCCGCTTCCTCTGCTGGATGTCCGACTGCGATGACACACAGAGGGCGAATGTGCTCCGGTAAGTTGAATATCTTAGTGATCCCCTTCGTCCGCTGCTCTTTGGGATAGACTCCCAACCACACGCTCCCCAAGCCCAGGGCACGGGCGGCGAGGAGAATGTTCTGGGTGGCGGCGGCGCAATCCTGCTGCCAGTAGCGCTCCGAGCGGGTGATGTCAGCGCAGACGACGATGGCCAGAGGGGCTTGGGCGAGCATCTTGGAATACGGATGTACTTCCATAATAGCATTAAGCCGCTCCCGGTCGTCGACAACAATGAAGTGCCACGGCTGGCGATTGTTGGCCGAAGGGGCGTTCATACCAGCTTCCATGAGCGTCTTGATCTGTTCTTCGGTGACCAGATCATCCGTGTACTTGCGAATGCTGCGGCGAGTGAATATGACTTCGAGTGCGTCCATAATTGTCGTCTCCTTGGTCTCTATTTCCTCCATAAATCCATCCGGATGGGCAACCGCGGTTTCACGCTTAGGGGCCGTGATTAATAACTTTCCCATTTCCCACGCTTTCTATCACCTTGGGACAGGCGAGCATTTCAATCTTGCGCCAGGCCCGCCCTGTTCCGGGCAATGAAACGTGAAAGGTGTAAGTCTTTGGCATAATGTTTCCTTATAGCGTATTTATAGAAAAAGTATTGGAATGAATTTATTGCAAAACGTTCCCCAGGTCAGCCTATAAGCCGCATTCTGTCCGTTCTTGAGGTTTACACCAGGCCCGCGGGCCCAGCCTCCTCCCTCATTATGAACGGGGTGATTATCTGTCTGGGATGGACATCTCTGCCCACCTCGGTGCAGCCTACCTGGAATTCGAGGGAGACGAGCAGCCTCCCCTCCCGAAGGAGTTCATTCCTGCTTGGCCTTGCTCCCGATGGGGGTTGCCTGGCCGCGGATGTTGCCACCCGCGCCGGTGGTCTCTTACACCACCTTTTCACCATCACCGGCCTTAGGCCTCAAGTCTTTGAAACTAGTTGCCTAGTCCCTGGTCCCTGATCACCTGATTCCGGCTGTCATTTTCTGTGGCCCGATCCGGCAGATCTCTCCGCCCCGGACGTTATCCGGCATCGTGCCCTGGGGAGTGCGGACTTTCCTCGACCCCGCGCTTGCGCGCAGAGCCGCAATCACCCGGCCAACCTGGGGGATGTCATCATATCATGTTCGAGGTATTCTTTGTAGGGGGTCTTAGAATAGGCACCGGGAAACTGAATACTGCTCACTGTTCGCTGTTCGCTGCGTCCCAACCAAATTGACTGAATCACTTAAGCTTGTTAAAATAGTGATTGTTAAATTATTGAAGCAATGATTACAACATTAGATAAACTTAGAAAAAGGAGACAAAAATGACTGAAGAAATTATTGGTACAACCCCTGTAGAAGACCTAACTGATGATGATAAATTATGGGGAATGTTGAGCTGGCTCCCATTTATTGGCTGGATACTGGCTATTATTGCCCTCGTGATGGAGCCACAAAAGGATCGTCCATTCATTAAACACCATGCTGTTCAATCGCTGGCTGCCGCAGTGGTTTTATTCATTGTGAGCGCAATTTTAGGCTTCACAATTGTATTAAGCTGCCTATCCATTTTCTTGCCCCTTGTTACAATCTATCCAGCCATCAAAGCTTATCAAGGCGAAGAGATTGAAATCTTTTGGCTCACAGATTTTTGCAAAGGCCAAGGTTGGATGTAGGTCAACACTACAACCACATTATAAAAAGTCTTTCTCATATAGGTCGAGAAAGACTTTTTTGTTTATCAGAGATATCAGATCATATCTATGACTCTACTGAAATAACCACATGCGAAGCACGCACAGCGAGACTCAAAGGGCACGAAGAAAACCTTAAAATGAGTTTTGAGAACTCGATAAAGCTAAGACGAAAACCTCAAGATTCTTAAGCAAAAGTGGCTCTTTGACCTTTTGTGTGGTTGCCC
>DAOUWT010000012.1 GCA_030666985.1 Chloroflexota bacterium | reverse complement strand
CGTCTCGTGCGCGAAATAATTCCTCCCCCCATTTTCGTCTCACATATTTTCGTGAGGCGCAAATGGGGGGACTGAGGGGGGCGAGGTGCCGTGAAATAAACTTACAAATAGTCGATTGAAACCCACGTTCTGTGTTGCGTGTTGCGTTAGGCGAAATCGATTAGAAATCGACCCTGTTCTGCGAGGTTTGCTGTATTTGCAAACACACTGACCTGCGTCGGTTAGGGTTGATTATTTCTAATCCGCGAAGGCGGATGGCGAATTTATTCGCTAGGCAGGCCGGACATGGACAAACACCATGCCTTGGCGAATTCGATTCGCTTAGTAAAAGCCGTTTTGCCACGGATAATGCTCCCGTGCTATGGCTGAGTAGCCTGTATGTGAACTTTGCTGTAACTGAAATTTTTAAGTAAAAGTTTGTGAATCTTAGAGGCTTTGTGTCTTCATGGTCGCCGTGGGCGTGCATGCGAAGCACGCAAAGCGAGCAAAAAACGACCTTTTTTCAGTAGAGTCTATTCAGCAAATGAGATTATAGCACGAGAGCATCGTATTTGAGTGTCAGGGCGATTGCATTTGAATTTGTGAATAGCAGGTGCAACGCACTACTGAAATGCCAACGACAAATTCTCGCCTATTCGAATGAGGTAATGGGGGAATAGTCCAAAAACAATCAGGGCTAATCCTCCCAGGATGAGCAATATCTTGGGAAAATTCTCGAGCGCAGCTAATTCTGGCGACTCTTCCGAACTTATGACAAATACGCCCAAGGCACGCATTCCCCCACTTGCCAAACCAATCCCTCCCAACAAGAGCCATACTGCTGCCCAAAAGGAGGCTTGTTGCGTCAATTGGCTCCCCAACGCCCAATAAAGGGGAAATCCGGCCAAAAGGGGCAAACCGGCCAAGGAAAAGTGAGCCAGGAGTATTCCAACGGCGGGGAAAGGCAAGCGGCGAAGCAAGCCCGCTACGGCGCTATAGTCCAAATCACAGGTCCGGGAATAAAGGAGATTCAAGGCCAGCGCCCAGAGACCCAAAGTACAAACCTGAAGAACGAGGAGGGCAAAATATATTCCCAGGCCCTGTGAGCCAAGACTTAGCGCCAACAAAGAACGCCCAATTTCAGCGATCATGGCGTACCCCAACACGCGTCCTAAATTACGCTGAAATAAAGCCAATAAGCCTCCTGTCCCTAACATAATTGCTCCCACCGCTTGGAGCTGGCCTTGGATGTCAAAATATTCGTTCACCCAGGCATATTGGTCAAGGAAATCCAAGCCGAACAGTATTACTCCATTTAGGAAAAGGTTAAACATAAAAGCAGTGAGATAAATGTTGTTCTGACCGGTGAGCATAGGAAACCAGGTCAGAAAGGGGAATATCCCTAGCAAAAAGGAAAATCCCAGGCCCATAATAAGCAAGGATCGGGTCAAAAGAGCTGTATCAAGGGCATTGAGATCTATCGAACTCAAGGACCAACCGGCAAATAAGATAAACAACATACCCAGGGTCTGAAAGACCAAAAACCGCAAGACACCCTTAGTGGGCGGGCGCCCGGGGACAGATAAAAGGATCACAAACAGCAGAGCCACAAATTCAAAAAGTATGGCCGCATAAAAGAAAGGCTGGATGGAAATACCAAGGATAATTATCGCCACGCTGACCAGGCCTAAAGGAACAAAGTGAGAGGGCGTTTTAGCCGCCAAGCTCCCTAAAAACCAAAAGGCTATCATCAGGTAAAGCAGCATGAGGATGGGCCAATCTCCAGGGGTGAGGATGATTTGGCGGCCATAGACAGAAATTTGACCGGTGATTTCAAAGTTCCAGGAAAATAGCTTTACCACTTTCCCGACCGGAAAGGCCCAGGCCAGACCTGCCAAAGATAAGGCGACTCCCGCTCCAAGCAGGGTGATAAGCTGCATCCAGCGTTGAAAGAGGAAAAGCAAACCCGCTACAATCAGGGGAAATACGACCCAGATTAAAATGGCGTTCATTCAGCAGTCTCCTCGGCAGTATCGAGAGAAGAAACCGATAACAAGTACGCGCCTACGAAAGCGATTCCCAGATTAACAATTGCCAGCAAAGTGGTGATCAAAATGGAAGTTTCTACGGCAGCATATAGTATTCCAAAGCCGGCAATGATTGTCAATAAACCTACGACAACCCGACTGGGGGTCGTTGACAAACCTAAATGCAAAAGGCCTAATCCCAATAAAAACGCTCCCCCCAATCCCTGCTGGAGTGTGGCTCCTAAAAACGTGTTTAGAATATCGGACAAGATAGAGATAACGACTAATCCTACTAAAGCAGCGGCCATGACCCGAAACAATTTTCCCGGCAGATTAAGTTTATATGCGTGTTCGATTTCTTCAGAATAGTCGACCAAAGCCATTCCAAAAACGGCCACAGACATCCATCCTGCTACTAATTTGACCACGGCAATTTCTATGGGCCAACTCACAGCCACCAAAACGAAGACTCCAACATATTGGAGGGCCAAGGCTCCTATGCTCGAACGCCAATCTTCGAATATCAGCAAGCTGAGAGCGGTTAGAAATACCAATCCCGCTGCCAGGGTAGGGTAAATTTCAGACATAGGCATTTAGCACGTTATTAGCACGGACGCCCGCTGGATCTGGCGATCCAGCTCGAGCAAAGGTAATGTATGACAAATTAGAAGATAAGGGGGCATGGGTTATCCTCCTCTCAACGAAGCCAATATGGTGATCAACAAAAAAGCTCCTAACAAGGTCCAAATCACTCCGCCTTCACCTTCGAAGACTGCTGTTAGGATGTTGAGGAAGCGGCCAAAAAAACCATATAAAATCTTGAGCGCCTGCCAGATGAGGCGAGGAATAAGCCCCAAAGTGGAAAGACCTCGTGTAAAAGGTTCTGGTATGGAAATGGAGAAATGGTTCCAGACCATCACGCTGGCAACCACGCCCCAGGCTAGCAGACTCACCCCCCATGCACCGCTCCCCAACGCTGCATCCCAGGCCATCCCCCCTCCCAGCAGAGACACCACGACTTGGGTGACAGGCAAAAGGGCCAATCCCAAAAGAGGTGGCAGGATTTCCCAAGATTCAAGTTGAACGCGAGTTTTGTGCCGCTCCAGGGTAAGCTTCAGGTATCCCCCAGCCAAGAGGCCCTGCGCCACCCCCAGGAGCAGTCCCCATCCCCCGGCGTGGTAGATTTTTGATCCCGCCCACGTGGGAGAAAATGGCAAGGCGGTCAATCCCAAAAAGCATAAGAGGCTCAAAACGGAGACCGATGTTGACCAAGGAACTAAAAAGGGCAGGCTGCCGAGAAATAGGGCCATGGCCCAAGCAAGGCTGGCGTGCGGGTAGCCCAAAAGCGCGGCCCCAATGCTCAAGGCGCCCATCCCCAATATCCATGGACGCAGGGAGGTTTGGGCGGTGTTCGAGAACGCCCATGCGAGGCCGCCCCACAAAGCTGCTCCGATTATAAAATAGAGGAAAGTGGACTGAAGAGAGGGCGGTAAACCGGCTTCGGCTGTTCGGGCTATCAGCATAAGGCTGGTGGCGGCAGGGGTTATACGCAGAACGGGTTCGAACTCTCGGATATGTTCGAAAGAACTGGAAGGCAGCCATATACCGAGGTGTAGTACGGCGGCTGCAATCAGGTAGGGGCTGGCAGAGGGCGGTATGGCGGCAAAGGTGAGAGGAACTCCCTGGCGATAGGCGATCAGGCCGGCTCCCATGATAAAGACCAGGCTCAGTAAACGAAGCGTAAAGGAGTTCACTATTTCTGTCCACTGCATCCCATCACTTGCGCCATAAAGCAAACCCAGAAACATCAACACGTCAATGAGAGTCCAGGTGTACAACAGGGTGATGGGGTTGGCAGAGAAGGCGGCCAAGGTTCCTACCGCTATCATGCTTAGTGTCCAGGCAGGGAGAAGTTGAACTCGCTTCCGATTGCTGAAAACTACTGCTCCCCCAAAGCCTACCAGAGAGAGTGCAAAAGCCCAAGAAATGTTATCCATGAGTAAGGCGGGAGAATTAGGAAAAAAGTTTTCAAGGTTCAATGCTTGCAAGGTGAGTTTGATGGGTAGACGCGCGTGGACTATCAGGAGCAGCACCCAGGCCAAGATGGCCGCTCCCCCGGCCAAGAAATTGGCAAATTTAAACTCCTCCTCCCGCCATTGGAGGACTACCAAGACGAGAGCGACTATCAATAAGATGAGGATGGCAAAGGCGACTAGCATAGTAGACTCGTGTTGCGTGTTGCGTGAAACGTGAGGACGTGAGGCGTGAAGACGTGAGGCGTGAGGGCGTGAAACGTGAGGAGTGAAACGTGATGCGTGAGGTGAGCGGGCGATTTGTTATGAGGGAACGTAAAGCTCTACTCCACTTTGATCAACTTGAGATAATAGCTCGGAGATTGTTTTTCTCTGGACGGGGTGACGGAGATTGGGAGCGATTTTGGAAAGGGGAAGGAGGACAAAAGCCCGTTCTGCGAGGCGGGGATGGGGGATGGTCAGGCGTTCGTTCTCGAAAACCAGTTCATCATAAAAGAGAATGTCGAGATCGACAACCCGGGGACCGTACCTGAAGGTGGGGGTGCGGCCGACCTGTTCCTCGATATCTTTGAGGTAGTCAAGCAACTCTAGGGGAAGAAGCGTTGTTTGGGCCTTGACGACTTGGTTGAGGAAATCAGGCTGGTCCGTATATCCCCATGGCTCGGTCTGGTAAATGGGGGATTGTTCCAATATTTGGATTGCGGGTGGGAAGGCCTTTCGGGCCGCACGTAAATTGGCCTCTCGCGGCTCTAGATTTGTTCCCAGGGCGATGTAGATTGTTTTTGGGGACATGGGGTGGGTATTAGGTATTAGGTATTAGGTATTAGGTATTAGGTATTAGGTATTGAGCCAGGACAATTTTACCAGTTGGAGGTCACTAAATCAATTGGGTGTGTTTCATTTACTTTGGCGACTTGCAAAATGTTGCGTGTAGCGTGTTGCGTGGACCCTAAAAACGGAGCCAGACCTCCGAGGTTAGGCCGTTCCATCCTGGAACTAACGTTGCACTACAAAAACCTCGAAGGTCTCCGCCTAAAACGTAAAAGCCCTCCCGAAAGATCGGGAGGGCTTTGAGGGTAAGGTCTCAGGTTGTTTAGTTTTCTAGCAGAGTATCAATTTCATCTTGAATGGAGCCTAGGTCTTCCAATCCTAAGTAAACAATGGCATAGCGAATATAAGCAACTTCGTCTAATTCCTTCAACCCTGCAATAACCATGTCGCCTACCACGCGAGAGGAAACTTCAATTTCTGCCATTTCCTGCAAATTGACTTCAATGTTTCCCACCAAACGCTTAATGTCAGTGGCCGAGACGGGACGCTTATCGCAGCTAATTTGTATACCTCTGATTAACTTATCGCGATCGAATTCTTCCTGCCTGCCATCTTGCTTGACAATTAGGGGGGTGTCGAGAATAGCTCGCTCGTAAGTGCTAAAGCGCTCCTGGCAAACCTTGCATTCCCGGCGCCGGCGGGTGCCTCCACGTTTATCATGAGATGTATCTAAGACTCGGGAATCATCACTACGACAAAAAGGACATTTCATAATAACTTTCTCCCATATATGGGGGGGATAAGTTGAATTGATGTATATAGGGTAGCCAAGCGCCATTCTAGCATAGAATTCTTAATCGTACTAGGAGAGTTGTGAGGTAGTTTAGTTACCAGTATTCAGTTTTCAGTTTTCAGTTTTCAGTCGGCAGTTATTGGTCGTCAGTGACGGGGATAACGACGCCACCCGCCGGGGTTGCCACCTCCCCAGGGCTGTTCAGTTCTCCCGCAATCAGACCTGAACAACCCTGGCCACCTCCCCCTTGAGCGTGGGCGGATAGCTCGAGGGGGAGTGCCAGCCCCGACCGCGCCGCTACCCGTTGACCGCAGGTCTCCCCCCCACTTCCCCCTTGAGCGTTAATTCTAATCCAAGTTCCCAAATGGCTATACGAAGTCTCTTCGAGCCACTCAAGTTAAAAAGATACTCTCCCGCTGTTTCGACAGCAGGAGAGTATCATATCCGGTTAGCGCCCAGAGGAGGCTGGGAGCGCCAGACACACAATAACCACCTCTAAGAGGTCATTTCAAAGCATCAGTATTTGTTGCCTTGGGTCTCTAGGAACTTGCGAGGTTGACAACAGAGTGAAGCGTGAAACGTGATGCGTGATGCGTGTTGCGTGTTGCGTGAGTTCACGTCCTCACGTCCTCACGTCTCACGTCTTTACGTTTCACTAACAAACCCCGCGAAATCCCAAAGAGCCTCTATTTATTACGCGACCGGTTCCGCAAGAAGGTAGGAATGTCCAAATCCTCTGTATTAAAGGAACGGGGTTGGAATTCCTTGTCTCGCGCCTCGCCAGGACGTCTTCGAGGACGTTCAACGGTGCTCTCCATGATATTGCGCGGCATGCCTGTGCGCTCGAAGCCAGTGGCAATCACTGTAATGCGCAACTTGTCGGCCATATCAGGATCAATGACGGCCCCGAAGATAAGGTTGACCTCAGGATGAGCCGTCTCTTTGATGATTGCCGCCGCCTGGTTGACCTCGTAAAGGGAGAGATCAGGGCCACCGGTGACGTTGAACAAGATGCCCCGGGCCCCATCAATGGTAATATCTAGCAATTCGCTAGACATAGCCTGTTCAGCGGCTTCACGAGCACGCTCTTCACCTGTGGCCTCGCCAACCGCCATCAAAGCCGCCCCACCCTCCGACATGATCGTGCGCACATCGGCAAAGTCGAGGTTGATCAAGCCAGGCACCGTAATCAATTCTGAGATTCCTTGAATACCTTGCCGGAGAATGTCATCGGCAATGGAAAAAGATTCCTGCAAGCTAGCGCGTTTATTCACGATTTGCAGAAGGCGGTCGTTAGGGATCACGATCAGGGTATCAACCTGCTTCTTGAGTTCCTCGATTCCTTTTTCAGACGTTTGAATGCGGCAGTTACCCTCGAATGTGAAGGGCCGGGTGACAACACCAATGGTGAGGGCCCCGATCTCCTTGGCCACTTGAGCAATGACAGGAGAAGCTCCCGTTCCGGTGCCGCCTCCCATGCCCGCGGTAATGAAGACCATGTCTGAGCCTTTGAGAGTAGCATATAAATCCTCAGCGGACTCTTCGGCCGCATTTCGGCCAACCTCGGGTCGCCCGCCAGCGCCCAAGCCTCGGGTCAGCTTATCACCAATCCTGACCTGGACGTTAGCTTTCGAGCGTAACATGGCTTGAGCGTCAGTATTCACGGCGACAAACTCAATACCATCCAAGCCTGTTTCGATCATGCGATCCACGGCGTTGCCCCCTCCTCCACCCACGCCTACCACTTTAATACGGGCAAAAGATTCGGTTTCTCTGATAGGTTCCATTTTTAATTCTCCTCTTTTACTAAAACATGGTTATTGTGTTTTCTAAACGAACAATTTTGCCGGTCATAACTGACACCGAAAATTGTAAAAAACATGATTTTGTCTCTTGCGGGATAGCGAAGGTTTGCAACCGAGCGATAGTGTTGGCAGCGTACCCGTTCGGTCTGGAGACCTCACTATCCAGGTTATTTTTCCGACATCCTCTATGGTAATAATCGCCTTAAAAAGCTAAGGATGGTTCTCAAATTGAACGTAGGGCCTCCGCGAGAGAAACGGCTCCGGCTTGCCTTTTTCTCATAAGAGACTGTATTCATCAAAATTGTCCAAATCAACAAGCCGATGCTCGTCGAATAAGCGGGTGAGTGGAGCTGGTCAGTCATACCCTTCAAGCCTTCCGGCCCCGCGATTCGGACTGGGAAATCGAAAACTGCACGAGCTAAGGTCTTTATGCCTGGTAGAGTACTCACTCCGCCTGTAAGTACCATCCCCGCTGGCAATAGGCCATCATATCCCGAACGCTTGATTTCCTGGCGGATGAGGGCAAAAATTTCCTCCAAGCGGGCTTCGATGACCAGGGCTAAATCACGCCGGCTGTACTGAACTTGTTCCTGGTCTCCAAAAGGACGAATATGAAAGACATCACCAGAAGCAATCTCTGACTGCAAAGCGTGTCCATGTTGGAGCTTGACTTCTTCAGCCTGCTTCAAAGGTAAACGAAGGCCATGAGCGATGTCCGAGGTGAGGTGATTACCGCCAACTGACAAAACCATGGTATGCCAAACATCGCCATTGATGTAAATTGCCAAATCGGTGGTTCCTCCGCCTATATCGCAGACGACTACGCCCATCTCTCGCTCTATTTCTGTTAGTACAGTTTCTGCCGAAGCAAGGGGGTTCAAGATAAAGGCCTCTACATCCACTCCCGCAGCGTTTACACTTTGCTCCAAATTGTCTAAGGAAGTAGTAGACGCAGTGATGATATGTGCTTCTACTTCCAAACGATACCCGTGCATCCCAATTGGTTTGCGAATACCATCTTGGTCATCTATGGAGAAACCGCGTTGTATAACGTGGATGATCTCGCGATTATGAGGAATGGAGACTGCTTGAGCGGCATCTAAGGCCCGTAAAACATCGCTCTGATCCACTATGCCGCCCGAAATACCACTTGCGCCTTTGTTATTGAGCGATGAAACATGCGACCCCGCCAAACTGATTTGAGCGGAGGTGATCTCCAGTCCAGAGGTGCGCTCTGCTTTTTCTATCGAACGAGCAATAGCTCTCTGAAGTTCGTCAATGTCCATCACCACGCCCTTCCGCATCCCACGAGAAGGTTCAATACCAACTCCCAGAATCCGGAAGTCATTTTCCGCCTCTACACGGGCAACTAAGGTGCATATTTTGGTAGTTCCAACATCAATCCCAACAATAATAGGGGCTTCCATGAAATTCAACGCTCCAATCGATAATAGGGTGCATTGACGTACTCAACACTTATCAGGGCCGGATGGATATTCTGCTCTTCTAAACGCTTGACAATAGCCTGGTAAACTAACTGTTTTACCGCCACATCAGCGCCGTCAAAGCCAAAACATACCAGCCAACCACGCTGGTCTTGCCATCCCAATCCATACTTCTCATCATAAATCAGTGGCGCACTGGCAGGTGCATACTCCGCAAGAGCAACCACAGCTCGAAGCAATTCGGGGGAGGCAAATTGGTCCTCACCCCGGCCCGGGGGAGGTGCTAATGCTTGCACCTGGATGAGACCTTCACTGTCGCCCCGGGGTTTGAAACCAACCCCATTGGCATCAATCCAAGACACGGTTCCTTCCCAGTTCCACACCAAAACAGGTTGGCGCTCTTCAACGGTCACAACCACAACCGCTGGCCAATCAACCTTGACCTGCACCTCCTCCAAACCTTGGTAGGTGTTCTCCAAATCGGCCCGCAAATTAGCAGGAACGAGCGAAAAAGATGGCCTTCCAAGGACATCTATGGCACGAGAAATTTCCTGCTCCGTAAAGCGCTCCAGACCCTGAACTTCGATCTGGCTCACCTGAAATGTGGGCGAATTCCATAAAAATACTAATAAAACCGTCAAGGCTGCTGTCAAGAAACCGGAGGCAATTTGCCAATAATCCTGAATAACGGGGAGAGCTGGCAGGCGGATTTCTGCTCCCGGCGCAGAGAGGCTAACATCATAACGGCGGCGGGGAGAGGGGCTATTTTTCTGGCTGGCTGTGTTCGTTGAGCCTCTGCCGCCTCGAACCATAACCTGCGGGGAGCGGCGGGAAGTGTTTCGAGACTCTCTCTTCGAAGACAGGAAAGCAGACTCAGGCCTTTGTTTTCTTTGGCGGGAGCGTACTTTTTCTGCTTTCGAAGATCTTCGTTTACTCATAAAAACACTCGACTACACAATTAAGGCTCTTAGGGATTTCGCGGGGTTTGTTAGTGAAACGTAAAGCGTGAAACGTGACCGAGCAATTCACACATCACGCTTTACGCTTCATTTTATTCTCAATCCCATAAGTTCTCAGAGACCCACAATTCAGCGTTCGAAACACCATTCAGTCTTATCACGTTCGGCGCGGCGTTCCAGCGCCAACTCAATCAATTCGTCGATCAACTCCGGGTATGCCAGACCGCTCGCGTCCCAGAGCTTGGGATACATGCTGATGGGGGTAAATCCGGGGATGGTGTTGACCTCGTTGAGGTACAACTTTCCGGTATCCTTATCGAGCATGAAATCAGCCCGCGCCATTCCGGCACAATCGATGGCCTTATAAGCTCGAATGGCAAGCTCCTGGAGATAGAGTGTCTTCTCCGAGGAGATGGGAGCCGGGATAAACAGCTCTGAGCTGTCGTCATGGTATTTGGCCTCGTAAGAGTAGAACTCCGTGGTAGGGCAAATTTCGCCGGGAATAGAGACTTTGGGGTCATCGTTACCCAAGACGCTTAGTTCAATTTCACGGGCATTGACCGCACGCTCTACCAAGATTCGGCGGTCATAACGGGCCGCACCACGCAAGCCTGCTCTCAAATCTTCTGGCGTTTTGCATTTGTACACCCCTACGGAAGAACCCATGTTCGCGGGTTTGATAAATAGGGGATAGGGGGCTACCGCCTCCGCGCGTGCCACAACAGCTTCTATGTCTTCTTCGATTTCGCGGCGCAAAACAAGTTCGGATTCAACAACCGGAATCCCATTGGCACGCATGACATCTTTGAAAACGCCTTTGTCCATCCCCACGGATGAGCCTAAGACGCCTGCGCCAACATACGCCAAGTCGGCCATCTCTAGCAATCCTTGGAGCGTGCCATCTTCTCCGAATGTGCCATGCAGAACGGGGAATATCACATCCAATTCGGCAAATATTTGCAAAACTTCGTCAATTTTACCAGATTTCAAAGTGTATAAAGCCGAACGCTCCGGGATGGGCAAGAGAGCGGCTGGTGTAAGTTCTTCGATATTTCCTTCTTGGAACACGTCCCAGACATTTTCACCGGCCAGCCAGACACCGGCTTTGGTGATACCAATCTGTGTGATGGTGTATTTATCGGTGTTCAGGGCATCCAGCACCGAACGAGCAGAAGATAGAGAGACCTCGTGTTCGCCGGAACGGCCTCCAAAAATAACACCTAAACGTAATTTTTTATCTGTGGTCATTTCTCCTACAACTCCTCGATACACTCTACAATACGAGAGAGCAAATCCATTGAAAACCTTTCTATGAGCGAGGGACGTTCCTCCTCATCCATTGCCTGTAAAACATCCTCGTGCGCTCGTAAACGCAGCGTCGGAGAAATATCAAGGGCGGATTCGAAGATGCGTTTATGGTCGTCTTTCAGGGTTTCTAATTCCATGATCAATTTTTCCTCGTTAGCCCATATCTTGTATCACTTCAAAAACCAGGGGCAAGACTTCCGAAGTCTAAGGGCTTGAAGACTTCGGAAGTCTTTGCCCCAAAATATTGAGATGATACCTTAGCCCTGCCCAAAACGCTCGGCCAGTTGCGCGCTTATTTGGATGGCGTCTCCAGCGGTGAGGGTCAATAAAACATCACCGGGGGAGAGATTCTCGGCCAAAAATTCGGTCACGTCCTCCAATTCGGGCAAATGAAGGGCAGCGGGGTGTTCCATGGCGTCCACAACATCCTGCGCCGAAAAATCGGGGGGGATGGGTTCCCGAGCCGGAAAAACTTTGGTGACAATCACCCGGTCCGCGGCCCCAAAGGCCTGCGTAAAACGCTCGAACAAAGTCCGCGTGCGCGAAAAAGTATGCGGCTGCCACAGGGCCCAAATGGTCTGCTGGGGATATTTCTCCCGGGCCGCCTCCAAAGTGACCTGGATTTCAGTGGGGTGATGGGCGTAGTCGTCAATGATGGTCACTCCAGCAAATTCGCCGCGCACCTCGAAGCGTCTTTTGCTGCCCTGGAACTCTGCAAGAGCTTGGGCCGCTGCTGGCAGGGATAACTCCAATTGGTCGGCAACGGCCAAGGCTGCCAGCGCATTCTGGACGTTGTGCTTTCCGGGGATTTGCAGGGCAATAGCGGCTGCTTCTGGCTCTTCGTTACCGGCTTTGTAAAGATCGAATGTGAAGCCGCCCCGCTCGTTGAGACGCAGAGCTTGAGCGTGATATACCAGATGAGTGCTGCCAATACCGTAAGATAGCGTTTCGTGCTCTGCTTTCACCTCAGCGGCTAACTGGGCCGCACCCTCATCGTCGGCGCAGAATAAGAGCACCCCGCCCGGGGCCAGGCGTCCCCCAAAATCGCGGAAGGCTTGGCGAAAAGCCTCCGGGGTGGGGAAGATATCGGGGTGATCGTGCTCCACGTTCGTGACCACAGCAATTTGGGGATCAAGTCCTAAAAACATATAATCATACTCGTCTGCTTCAATCACGAAAACAGGCCCCGTCCCGGCCCCAGCGTTCACGCCCAGGTTTTGGACAACGCCGCCCACAATGAAGGTGGGGTTCTGATCCAAAGCGCTCAGCATCCAAACTATCATCGAGGTGGTGGTGGTTTTTCCGTGCGTCCCGGCCACGGCCACACCAAGCTGGCCTGCCATCAACCGGCCCAGGAAATCCACCCGTTTGAGAACGGGGATGCCGGCTTGGAGGGCGGCCTGGACTTCCACGTTATCATCTGGGATGGCGGAAGAGCGGATAACGATATTGGCACCCTGAATGTTTTCGGCCTTGTGCCCTACCGTTACCTGCGCTCCGGCCTGCTCCACGGCCTGAGCGAATGAAGAATATTTGCGGTCAGAACCGCTGACCTTATGGCCTTGCTCCAGTAAAACACGGGCAATAGCCGAAAGACCAGTTCCACCAATCCCAATGAAGTGTATGTGTTCTTTCATCAAATGAAAACCACTAACACAAATAAAAATGCAACTCCAACCGCCATTAACAATCCAGCTTCACTACTAAAAAAGTTGGGCGGCAAATTCTGTATCATGCTTAAAGCTTTATCTCCTAATTCTGTCCCCGCCTCGGGCCCTGAAATATAAGTCTCGAACAAGTAATGAGCAGAATCCATATAAGCCCACAACGATCCAATAATTAAATAGCCATTCATGGCTCCAAGGACAGCGCCAAAAAGAATATCTTGGATCTGCTCACGGCGCGCTTTGTCTTTAATGAACGATATGTTAGGAGTTTGGTACCCAAAGACAGCCAAGGAAATGACTATCAGGGCTCGTATCCAGAACTGGACTCTTAACGCCTCTTGGGTCGCTTCTTCGAGAACGCTGAACGCCGCCTTAGCGTCAACACCCTCGAGAACTTTAGTGAAAGGCTGAACAAGGCCAAGATATTCTCCTGAAATATGCAGAAGGAATAAAGCTAAAATCACGCTAAAAATAACCAGCAGCTCTTTCACCCAGCCTCGGAAAGCCCCTACAATACTGAAAATTACAACAAGCATCCAAAATACAACCCAAATCGATATCATGGCTCACTCTCCCGACTGTCTATTTCTCTCCAAAATCCGCGCAATTTCTCGAGCAGCTTTGGGGTGAGCGAGTTCACGCATGGCTTCGCTCATCTTTTTGCGGCGAGCGGGATCGCCCATCAATTCACGCACAAGGGGCAGGATACGCGCTGGCAACTCTTCATCCCGGACTACAAGGGCAGCCCCGTGCCCGGCAAGATAGCGGGCATTGACCTTCTGGTAGCGCCAAGCATGGGGATAAGGGACTAAAATGGCCGGCAGCCCAAAGAGGGGAAATTCGCCCAGTACCGAAGCGCCTGCCCGTGAGAGTACCAAATCAGCAACCCGCAAAGCCGCTCCCATCTCCGCGTGCAAGTAGGGAAAAACCCGGTAACGCTCTTTGTGCTCGAAAGGCAATTCTTCTTGAGCGGCCTGCGCCTCGTCCCAATCCAAATGACCTGAAATGTGGATAACTTGCATCTCCGCCAGTAAATCCGGCAAAACGGCCCTGAGAGCGCTATTCAGTGAGCGAGCGCCTTTGCTGCCGCCAAAAACCAGGAGCACGGGTAAATCCTCTTGTAGCTCGAAGGCCTGCCGGGCATCTTCTCGGGTCCAGTTGTCTAGTCCTGGGCGGACGGGGTATCCCGTTACCGAGACACGTTTCCGAGGTGGAAAATAAGCTAGCGAAGCCTCGGCGGTGACGGCGATCTCGCCGGCAAAGAAGGCCAGGGTTTTCAGGGCCAGTCCCGGCTCGATATCGGGGACGTAGAGCACGCTGGGAACGCTGAGGCCCGCCAAGGCAACGGGGACGGCCACATACCCTCCGGTGAAGAGCATCACGTCGGGGCGGAACTCGCGCAGCAGGCCCCGGGCCTGGGCCACACCCTTGAGGATCTGCAACACGTTCCCGGGGAAGGCCCGCAGCCCCACCCCGTGCAGGCCCGCCGCCGGTATCTCCGCAAACGAGACGCCCGCCCTCTCCAGCAACTCTTTTTCCATCCCACCTTCCCCCCCCACCCACAGCAGGTCTTCCAAAGAGAAATCAGGGTTATTTTCGATTGCTTGCAGAACGACCAGAGCGGGATACACTCCGCCGCCCGTTCCGCCCGCGCAAATCAACAACCTCACCGAATGCTCTCCTTTCCAATAGTTCGCGCTCCTCGTCTGAGGAACGCCCCACGTTCAAAATGATACCCACCGCAGCCAATGTGACCATCAGGTTGGAGCCTCCCAGGCTTATGAACGGGAGGGGATTCCCGGCTACCGGCAAAAGTCCGATGATAACGGCCATATTCACATAGGCCTCGAAAACAATCCACAATGTCAGGCCCGCCGCCAATAATGATCCTAGACCATCGGCAGCTTTTCGGGCAATGACCAGGCCTCTCCATAAGAGCAGGCCATATAAAATCACTAAAATAGAAGCTCCAAAAACGCCCAGTTCTTCACCAACCACGGCAAAAATACTATCTGTGTGAGGGACGGGAACCGAAACCAACTTCGCGATTCCACGTCCAAGACCAACGCCAAACCAGCCGCCTTCCCGGAAAGCAGCAATAGCAGCTTCTACCTGGGGTGGGACAGCGGTTATATCTAAAAGGCCAAGGATAAAAATCCTGATGCGCTCGAGGGCATCTGGCTTGATAATGGTAATCAAACCTCCTCCCAAGCTGCCAGCCACAATAACAAAGATTATGACTTGCCCAAAAGACCCACCAGCCAGGAAGAACATCAACAATCCTAGAAAGAAGACCGTAGCAGCCGCGCTAACATCGGGCTGAACAGCTATCAGGCCTCCCACCAATCCCAAAATAACGGCCAAAGGTATAATCCCGAACCCAACCTGCTTCAGTTTATCTCCTTTGGCATACATCCAAACTCCCAAATAAAGTATTGTAGCCAGTTTAGCCAGTTCAGAGGGTTGGATAGATTTTCCGGCCCATAAATTCCGCCGGCTCTCCCCCAGCACCAACACCGCACCCAGCATGAGAATCGCCACCAGAATGGCATAAAGGGCAAAATTGTTCTGCTCCCAGCGATGATAATCAATAAAGAACAAAACCAGGGCCGAAATCAGTCCCAAACCAAGCCACATCAACTGTCGCAAGAAATAGCGGTTGACATCGGCAAACTCCCGCCAGGAAGCTTCCCAACTGGCCGAATAGACGATCAACATGCCAAAGACAACCAAACCAGCCACGAGGATCACCATCGGCACATCAAAGGTCAGACGAACCTGGGAAGTTTTATTTGATTTCATTCCAGTCCGTGTACCCATTTTCTAAAACACTCTCCGCGTTCTGCAAAATCACTAAACTCGTCAAAACTGGTTCCGCCGGGGGAAAGCAAAACCACGTCACCAGGCTCCACTATTTGGGCGGCGGTTCGAACAGCCTCTTCTAAACCCTCGCAGCGGGTCTGGGGGATTTCTCGGCCACGGCCCCCCTCCTCAGAGGCCTCGGCTGCCAAAGCCAACGCCTGTTGAACCAAACCGCCCGCCTCCCCAAACAAGACTACGTGCCGCACCCGCCGCTGAACCAAGTCTGCAAACTCTCCCCAGGGGAGGTCTTTATCTCGCCCGCCCGCCAAAAGCACAAGGGGTTCTTCGAAAGATTTCAGGGCCGCCATAGCCCGTTCGGGGGCGGTAGCAATAGAGTCGTTGTACCAAGCGGCGCCTTTCCAAGTGCGCACAAACTCCAGGCGATGCTCCACCCCGGCAAAACCTTCCACGCCGGCCTGCATAGCCTGGGGGGATATCCCGGCCGCGTGGGCGATAGCGCAGGCCGCCAGCACGTTGAGGAGATTGTGCTCCCCGCGGAGGAGGATTTTGGAGCAGGAGAACAACGGGGAGGCGTTTTCGCCATCCTGAAGCGTGATCGCCTCGCCGTGGAGGTAGACTCCGGCCTGGGGGGAGGGTGGTCGCCGGACCCCGAACGAAAGCACCCGGCCTGGTGCGTGGGCGGCCAAATTCCAGGCTCCGGCGTCTTCCCGTCCCAAAACGACCAGATCACCAGGCTTCTGATACTCGACAATGCGGGCTTTGGCAGCGGTATAAGCCTCCATGGTTACGTGCCGGTCAAGGTGATTGGGCGTGATGTTGAGCACGGCGGCAAGCGGGGGCGCGGTGGTCATTATCTCCAATTGAAAGCTGGAAAGTTCCATCACTGCCAGGTCGTCGGCCTCCATCTCATCCACATTGGCTATGAGGGGATTGCCAATATTACCGCCTACCCAAACATGGGCCTCACCGAAAGCGGCCTGCGCCATGCGCCCTACCAGGGTGGTGGTGGTGGTCTTCCCAGCCGAACCGGTAATGCCTACCACCCGGCAAGGGGCGGCGTCCATGAAAACCTGGGAGTCATTTGTGAGGGGGATGCCGCGCTTTTTAGCTCCACGCACCAGGGGGAGGGTGAGGGGGACTCCGCCGGAAAGGGCCAGCATGTCCGTGCCATCCAGCAATTCCAGGGGGTGGCCGCCCAAGGCCCAGCCCAGCGGCAGGCCGCCCAGGGCTTGGCGGGCGTCAACCAAGCCGCTAGCTTCCCGCCGGTCGGTGAGGGTGACCCACGCCCCATGCGCGACCAGGTAGCGGGCCAGGGCTATCCCCTGCCTCCCCGCTCCCACTATCACCACACGACGATCCTGCCAATCTGCCATTTTTACACCTATCTCTCACGCTCTAGCTGGATCGACAGCTCCAGCGGGCTGTGTCCGGGGGAACTGGCGTTCCTCCTCGAGCTTGCAATGAGACTGCCGTTCCTCCTCGAGCTTGTAACTACACCAACGATAAGGCTATGCCAACAATGGCCGCTACTAGACTGATCAACCAAAAACGCTGCACGATTTGGGTCTCGCTCCAACCTGAAAGCTCGAAATGATGGTGCAGGGGCGTCATTTTGAAAACGCGGCGGCCCTTTGTCAACTTGAAATAAGTCACTTGTATGATGACGCTGATGATCTCACTCACCGGGATAATGGCTATAATGGGGAGCACGGCCCATTGCCCGGTCATGAGGGCAACGACGGCCAAGGTTGCGCCTAGTGCCAAGGAGCCGGTATCGCCCATGAATAAATCTGCCGGGTAAACGTTGAACCACAAAAATCCAAAAATTGCCCCGGCCAATATAAAGCAAAAGCGGGCCAGGAAAATTTGGTCTTGCATAAGAGCAATGGCGCCATAGGTGAGGAAGGCGGTGGCGGAAATCAGGCCCGCCAGCCCATCCAGCCCGTCGGTGAAGTTCATGGCGTTGGAGCTGCCTACGATAATGAACATGGCTATGGGGATATAAGCCATCTTTAGGCCGATTTCAAAGTCAAGAGTTGGTAAATATAACTCAGGCACATCTAAGAAATACCGTAAAACGATGGCGGCCCCAAAAGCGACTATAGTTTGCATAATAAATTTGGTGCGAGGTCTGAGGCCATCCCCACCGCGATGACCACGGAGACCGGCCCAATCATCAACCGAGCCAATCACGGCATAAAGTATCAGGACAATAAGAGGGACTAGGATAGAATTCCCAAATACAGCCCAGCCCAGGAAAGAAGTGGCGTTGAAGAGTACGGTAAGAAAGGCCACGGGGATGACTATCAGGATCCCGCCCATGGTGGGGGTTCCCAGCTTGGAGAAGTGACGGTCAGGGCCATCTATGCGAATGCGTTCCCCTATCTTGAGTCTCCGCAAGACACGCAAGAGCGGCGGCCCCCAGATAACCGTAAGCAAGAAGCTAAAAGCCGATAAAGCCATAGCCATAGGTGACTGGCTCATAAACGACCCTCCAAAACGGCTACAATGCGACCCATGTGCATACCGCGAGAGCCTTTGACCAAAACGACATCTCCTTGGTGGAGATAATCATCTAAAAACTCAATTGCGCTTTCACTATCTTCTAAAGAGAAGATTTTGTCTTTGGGCATTCCAACCCATGTGGCTGCCTCTGCTATGATCTTCCCTAATTCACCAAGCGTTATCAATATATCTGCTATCGAGGCAGCGCGAATGCCTACTTTTTCATGGCCTTGGCGTTCGTAGCGGCCAAGTTCCAACATATCGCCCAAGACAGCTATTTTGCGCCCATCCAATTCGTCCAGGAGGTTGAGAGCCGCCATCATGGATTGGGGGGAGGCGTTGTAGGTATCGTCCAGGAGGAGTGCTCCGCTTTGGGCCCGGACCGCTACGAGGCGCAACTGCGTATGCCCTGAACGTAAGCCGTTGACAATCTCGTGCCAGGTAAGCCCTTCCACTAAACCCACAGCCGCAGCGCGTAAAGCGGTATGAACGGAATGACGCCCTATGAGGGGGATGCGCATGTAAATGGTTTCTCCCCGGTAATGAAGTCTAAAACGGATGCCTTCCAATCCCAGGCCCTCAATACCATCGGCCCATAAATCCGCCTTGGGGTCTAAGCCGTAGAAAAAACACTGAGCCAGGGCCTTTTCGGCCATTCCCCTCACCAGGGGGTCATCGTAATTGAGTATGGCAACCCCATCGGGGGCGGGCGGCAGGGCCTGTACCAATTCCGCCTTTCCGTGTGCGATAGTTTCTTGGGAACCGGCCCGCTCGGCGTGGACTGTGCCAATATTGGTAATGATGCCCACAGATGGTTTCGCTATATCACACAAAAACTCGATTTCTCCAGGGACATAGAAGCCCATCTCTAAAACAGCGCGGTCGTGGCCCTGGCTCATTTGCCATATTGTTAGAGGAAGGCCAATTTCATTGTTCAAGTTTCCAGGGTTTTTCAACGTGCGGTAACGCTGTTTCAATACTGAGGCTATCAGTTCCTTGGTGGTTGTTTTGCCAACGCTGCCGGTGATACCAATCACCCGGATATCCAACTTACGACGCCAATGCTGGGCTACTTTTTGCAAGGCCTGAACGGTGTCTTCTACCCGCAGGCAACAAGGCATCTCCACGGCTTCTTCAGGGTAGGAAACAAAACCGGGGCGGAGGTCCAGAACAGTGAAGCCTCCGGGAGGTTCTTTTTGCACTAAGGCAAAGCAGGCCCCTTGCGAGAAAGCGTCTTCTATGAAATCATGTCCATCAACGTTTTCGCCAGGGACAGCCACGAACATAGACCCCGGGATAGCTTTTCGGGAGTCCACCACGGCATCCGTGATGACCATATCTGGCCAATGGGGGACTTTGCCTATTAATGCCTCGAAAACAACTTCTAAGGTTATCATTTACGGGTATCACCACAACGCTTTGAGCGCTGCTCAAAAGGGAATAAACTTAATGGCATGTCATTGCGCCTGTCCTGAACGCAGTGAAGGAACTTCCCGGTTTTTGGGGTGTGGCAATCTCCCTGACTGCACTGTACTACTGTTAACGGGGAGACTGCCACGTCGCAAAAAACGCTCCTCGCAGTGACATAAGTTTCTTAGTAGTCTTCCTGCAAAGCAAGTCTTACATCATCGGGGGGAATATCCAGGTGGACAACCACTCTTTCTACAACCTGCTTAAAAACGGGGGAAGCGACTATCGATCCCCACACGGACGAGGTAGGTTTATAAAACCAGACATAAACCATGAATTGGGGGTCATCAGTGGGACCCCATCCGATAAAGGAGGCGTTCGTCAAGGCACAGGTATAGCCTCCTGTTTCCGGAACATATATTTCAGCAGTGCCTGTTTTGCCAGCCAAGTGGTATCCAGGCACCAAGGCTGCCTTATAGCTCTCTCCTTTAATCGATACGGAAAGCATTTCTGTCAATATGCGAGCTGTCTCTGGGGATATAGGATGCCCAGCGGAGGAGACAGGAGCTTCGTAGCGGTACTCGTTGTCCACAACAGCCCGCACTATTCTGGGGGCAACCATCTCTCCGCCATTAGCCACCGCTGAAACAGCTTTAAGCATTTGTATAGGGGTGATTTCAATACCCTGCCCAAAAGCGTTTGTCCCTAGCTCTCCTTTGTGCCAATTGCTGCTTTGGTAATTCTTGACCGTTCCCGGGGCTTCGTTGGCCAGGCCAATGCCGGTCAATTGTCCAAAGCCAAAAGCCTGAAAATAGGAATAGAATTGTTCCGCGCCAAGCTGGCTGCCTATCCATGCTAAGCAAACGTTCAAGGAATGTTCCAGGCATTCGGTCATTGTCTGAGGCCCCCACCCTCTCCCATCCCAGTTGCGAATGGTGATACCGCCTATCTTGAACTCTCCGGTGTCCAAAAATACGGTATCACGCTCAATTGCTCCAGCATCCAAGGCTGCGGCCATGGTGAGCACCTTAACGACTGAGCCGGGTTCATAGGCCTTTATGGCGTAATTGAATACATTATCTATGTTATCGATAATTCCACGATATTCTTCACGCCAGTATTCGTTGATTCCAGCGCGGGGGGCTGAAGCCATGGCATATATGTCGCCTGTCTGAGGATCCATAACGATGATCGTGCCAGCCTGGGAACCATTCTCTGCCATGGCGGAATCCAAAATGTCTTCGATATCGGCTTGGAGAACACTGTCAATGGTCAGAATCAAGGTCGCCCCGTGATTAGGGTAAGGGGCCTGATCAGCTTTATAGGGATCCCAGAGCGCCTTCACGGTCCGGTCATCTCCGAGGAGAGTGGTATCATACTCGCTTTCAACTCCCAGTTGCCCTCGATTGTCGTTGCGGCTAACAAAGCCTAAGACATTGGAAGCCAGGAAATTTTCAGGGTAAATTCGAGCAAAACGAGGTTCACAACGAATTCCCAAAACAGATTGGCAGTCTACCAATTCCAGAGCCAGATTTCCAGCATTCTCCCGTTCTGCGAGGGTTTCTTCATCCTTTTCACGCCAGTTTTGAATAAAATCTACGTATTCCAGAAAACGCTCTACTTCTTCCCGGGTCGCAAACTGTGCGACGGGGATGGCGTCCTTACCAGGGTATGGCTTCGTTCGGAGGAGTCGAAGCGTTTCTTCATCCGTAATTTCGAAGACATCAATAGCGGCCTCAAAAATTTGGTTGATTTCCTCGATTTTTACATAGTCATAGTTTTCGACTGCTCTCGTTATATCCAGGATACTGACCGTAACTTCATAAACGGTTGAGTTGCCGGCCAGCAGTTTCCCATTGCGGTCTAAGATAAGTCCTCGCCGAGAAGCGGCCTGTTCCGGCTGCCCCATAGTTTTTGGGCTAGAAAATTTCTCCGGATCCAAGGTGATTTGGATGCGGACCATCTGCCCAATGATCAAGACTCCTACAAGGGCAAATATGAAACCTATAAAGGTGTAACGCCAGTTATAGCCAATTTTCACGGCTCAAGTCCTTTGAAAACATCTGAAAATACAACCAACTCTTGTTTCAGCCATTCCAACAAAGTTTGGTGATAGGCAGGTACATTCACATCAAGTGCTATGGATTGCAGATCTTCATGATAGCTGGCAGGAATGTTGAGAGAGCCTTCTAAGCCAGGGACTACCACAAAAAGGATCTCGCTCGGTTTAGCGGGTCGAAATCCTTGCTCAGCAGCTTGACGTTCTATTTCAGAAAGTGTCGTCAAGGAAGCGATCTTTGCCCGCAAGCTCACATTCACATATTCCAAGTCATCAATCTCGTTCTTCATGTTCTGTAAATCTCGGCCAATGGAAACAACTCGGGAAGAAACAATCAGATAAGAGATCAATAAAACAACCAGGACTAGAAGGCCCAAAAAGAAACCGCCTAGAATTTTAAGCTGTTTCCGCCGAGGTGTATTCGAGTAAGCCTGGATAATTGATTCCATAGTGATGAGTGATGCGTGATGCGTGATGAGTGATGCGTGATGAGTGATGCGTGATGAGTGATGCGTGATG
>DAOUWT010000049.1 GCA_030666985.1 Chloroflexota bacterium | reverse complement strand
CCCGCTGGATCTGGCGATCCAGCTCGAGCGTGGAGGTGTGTATTTACTCCATTATAAGCTCAAGGGGGAACGCCAGTTCCCCCGCACCGCCGCTCACCCCTCCACATCCACCCGAAAAGGCAAGAACGGCAAGCGCGGCCACCAGGCAGGGTTCAAAGAAATGACAGGCTGGTGATCCAGGGTGTATTTTTCTGTGAGCAGTTCCTGCACCAGGAGAGGGTTTTGTCCCACGAGAAATTGGGCGATTTCGGTCGTATCCCACACTGTTTTGTTCTGCCACATGACCAGCAGCTCCCACTCGGCCTCCTCCCCTTGCAAAGTGGGCGTGGAGAGGTTCACAATGTGCAATGTGCCGGGAATGGGCTGGGAATTGTCGCTCGGCTGGCTGGCGGCCATTGTTGCCTGGCCCAACTCGCGCAAATCGTCTCCCCGCGCGACCCAGGCCGAGAATTGCACCCGCATGGTAAGCTCAAGCTCGTCCCCCGGCTGACCCTCGGCGGGAGAGTAATGCTGCAACTCGATTTCTTTGATGAGCGGGGCCGTGCTTAGGAGCAGGTCTTCGGGAGAAATTTTGTCGCTGATGGCGTTTAGGGCATTGGTTTCGAGTTCGTCTAGCACCGCTTGGGTGAGGGTATCCCTATCCTTGGCCGATGGGGACGGGATTAGCATATCCGCTCCGCCCGTGATGGGTTCCGGGTTGGTGACTTTTAGGTCTGCTCCCAACGAAGAGCCGATGGCGGTGATGGTTTCTGCGTCTTGGTTTCCATTTGCCCCGGGTTCAGTGGCTCGAACTTTGACTTCTGCCTCCTCGCCCAAGCCGGCGGGAACGACCACCTGGGATAGGGTTTCAAAACGTGTGGGGGGGTCGGCAAGTGTGCTGAGGATGGTGTTTTGGGGGATGGTGATAGCGTGTGCCGTCAGGTTGGAGAAGACCACTCTGCCAGCCGCGAAAGTATCGGGTATTTGCATTGTCCCGCTGGAGGGGAGGGTGGCCCGCTTTTCAACGTTGGTCGTCACCTCGTGGGCGGGAAGCAGGCCCGAAAGGTGGACGTACTCGGTTTGGGCGTTGGCCTGAACCTGAAGCACGTTCTCGACCCAATGGCTCTGAGGGGGGAGTTGAACTTTGGCGCTGGGAAGCAAGAGGGCGGCTATTGCCAGGACTGCAAAAACGCTCACTGTGAAAATTCCTAATCGTTTCCAAAGGGGTGTCTCTGGGGGTCTGTTTTCCTTCCGTGGAGAGTGGGAAAGGTCAACTTCCCTGGGGGTTGAGGCTTTCTTTTGGAGGCGTTTTCTTTGGTAGTAGCGCCACGAACGCCGCCAAGGTTTTCTTTGGGCATCTCGTCTTGTTTTAAAAACAGGAATTCCGATTTGGCGGGCGTGGAAATGGACTTCGGGGTCTTTGGAGACCAGGGCCAACTGACTCCCTAGCGAGGCGCAATGGCGTTCCAGAAACACGAGGTCTAAGTGGTCTCGCAAGATTTTCCCCCGTCTCGGCCAGAGCAGCAATATTCGGTGGGTTTGGGACCACTCTATTTTGTCTTTGACTGAGATTGTCTCGTCGTGAGATTCCAGTTGGATGATTTGCGTTTTCATGGGGATACGTGAAACGTGAAGACGTGATGCGTGAAGACGTGATGCGTTGGGGAAATTTTGCTTATGTCTCTCCCAGGCTTGTCCTGAACATGTGAAGGAACTGGGGCCGGGGGGCGTGAAACGTCTCCCTACATGAATGCTTCGCGAAGATTAGCGGATTTAATCAACCTGAACAAAAGTGATCAAGATCAAATTCTTTTCACAGTCATCGAAGGTCTCGAAATATATTTTCTCCGAAAGAGCTAAGTCTGCGCTGGGAGTGGTCAACTGGATCCAGAGCGTATTAAAAGAAGCTTTCGGTGCATCTCCCAATATAATTTCATATCCGCCAGCCCCGTAAGGTGCGCCGGTTGTCATGCCGCTTAGAGTGATAAGCTCGGAAATTTCTTCCCCTTCTAAGATTCCGCCGATTTTTATTACTACAGAGGAGTCAGTTATTGGCTCTGCGTTGATGTCGAAAATTTGCCCGGCGACCCCAAACCATTGGCATTCAGCATCGGCGTGGGCAAAGTTTGGGAGGTATACTGGAGACCCAGCCTGAAGTTGGAAGGCTTGCTCAGCCTTGGCGATTGGAGAGGGCTCAACGGTTGCGGTGGGGAGTGGTGTCTCGGTGGGGAGAGGTGTTTCTGTTGGCAGGGGTGTGGAGGTGGGGAGGGGCGTATTGGTCGGAAGCGGAGTATTGGAAGCTTCTGGCGTCCAGGTAGGTGGGAGAACGTTCTCCGGGATGGGGGTGGGGGTATCGCGCAGCATCAGGACAGGCATTGTCGGTGGCGGGAGCGGATTTAGACCACTCTGAGGATTAACGAAAATGGACAAGAAGACAAAGGTCATAATAAACGTTGCCACCAGCAAAAGGCCTGAAAGAATGTTCCAGATTAGATTTGTTGTGTCCAGGCTTTTTGTGGTGTCGGGCTCTTCATCTATGAAATCAAAGGGGGAGGTTGTCATATTTCTTCTCCTGAGTATTCTTTTAGGGAAGTGCTACTTCTATTGTACTAAGCTTCCAGCGTCTTTCAAGCCAATCGTGAAACGCTTTCTCTTGTAACATTCTAAATATATCGAGAGGCAGGGGGCGGTCTTGCTCTTTTTCTATGAGCATTATAATGTGGAATCCAATCTCTGTCTCAATAATATCACTATATTCCCCAACTTCCAGGTTGAAAATAACCTCATCTAATTGGGGGATAGTCAGATACCCGCGCGGGAACCAGCTTAAATCGCCTTTGGTTTGGGGATCGCGCGTGGCTGCTAATTGTGCAAAGTCTGTGCCAGCCTTGAGTTGGTTGAGAGCGTAAGCAGCTTCTGCGCTTGTGTAATACAATATCTGCTGGGCATGGACTTGTTCTGCCGTCTCCGGAGTTTCGGCAATGATCTTATCTCGCATCCAGGCTGCGGCCAGCGACCTTTTTAGGCTTTGTTGGAAACTTTCTTCCGTGTAAGCATTGTTTGCTAGCCAATCTCCCAAGGGTTGCTCTTCGCTGTCTAGCTCCTCTATACGAGTTTGGAGAGCGGCGTCGTCAAGTTCGAATCCCTCGCTATAAGCTGCCTGGGCCAAGAGGGTTAGTTGGATCAAATCGTTGAGGACTATTTCTTTGTCTTCCTCTGTCAACTCTCGGTCAATGGCTAGTTGGTAGCGTCCTAACTCGGCCTGATATTCCTCGAGCAAGATTTCATCTCCGTTCACAACGGCTGCCACCGGGATGGGCGTTGGCGAGGGGGGTAGGGGGGTGGCAGGTGGAATGGGCGAGGCAGTGGCCTGGGGGGAGGGGGGCTGAACTTGGGGGACAGGAGTAGTTGCACAGCTTGTTAAAGAAGGAACCACTCCTATTATAATGGTAATGATTAAAAAGGTGATTTCCGGGGAATATTTCTTCATGATACGTCAATTATAACCGTTTCTGTACCAGTTGGGGATATTATTGAGAAAATTATTTAGATGGCAAAAAAATTGGAAAAAAATGTTATAATCAATACATCGGGGCTTGAATTGTTCCAAGGCACGTTTTATACGAGAAGAGGAGACACAAATGGTTGCAGCAGACAAACAACTTTTACTGGCTCTGAAGGAAGAGAATATCCGCCTTAAAGAGCAAACCCAAGATCTGAAAGCAGAAGTAGAGCGCTTCTGGCAAGTTATCCGAGCTTTGAATAAATTACAATGCAATGTCGAGGCTCTTGATGCCGACACAGATGTTTTAGGCGTCATTCTAAATATCTTGCATGCTACTTTAGAAGCTGTCAGTTCCAGGGATGGTTCCTTGCTATTATTGGACGAAGAAACCAAGGAACTGGTTTTCGTGGCCGTGGTAGGAGAGAGTCAAGAGGATTTGATAGGGTACCGCATCCCGGCTGATGCAGGTGTTGCCGGGTGGGTTGCTACTCACAGGCAGCCGGCCCTGGTTCCCAATGTTCGAGAAGATCCGCGTTGGCTGCCTACCGTTGATCAGTGGATAGGCTTCAAGACAACTTGCCTGATGGGAGCGCCTCTAGAATTCGGGAAGCGCGTCCTGGGAGTCTTGGAGGTGGTCAACCCTCAAGATGGGAAACCGTTCACTGAGGATGATTTAGACATTCTGGTTTTGGTGTCGCGTCTGGCCTCTTTTGTGCTGGCCTATACGGAAGAAGTTACCGGAGCTAGCCAAGATTAAGGGGATTCCAAGAAAATAATTCTCCCAAAAACTCGTGTTGCGTATTGCGTGTTGCGTATCACCGCACAACCAGTGCCCTCAACCGATCCCCGATCCCCAATATCCAATATCCAGTATCTAATATCTCCCCCCCCCCAGAGACCCCCATGCCCCCCAAAAAACACCCCACCGGAATGTTCGCCTTCACCATAGTTGCCATAGGACAAGCCATCTCGCTCATCGGCAGCGGAATGACCCAATTCGCCATCATCATTTGGGCCTGGCAAGAGACCGGGCAAGCCACCACCCTGGCCCTGGCCGGATTCTTTGGCTTTGCACCCGTCGTCCTCGTCAGCCCCATCGCCGGAGCCTTGGTAGACCGCCTGAACCGCAAATTGATAATGATGCTCAGCGACCTGGCAGCCGGACTGTCAACAATAGCTCTGCTGATCCTATACCTCACCGACGGCCTTCAAATTTGGCACCTTTACGTCCTGGGAGCCTTTGTAGGCATCTTCCAAGCCTTCCAATGGCCTGCCTATTCAGCGGCAATTTCGGTCATGATTCCCAAAGAGCAATACGGCCGCGCCAACGGAATGTTGCAGCTAGCCCACTCCGGGGCAGGCATCCTAGCCCCCATTTTAGCCGGGGTAGTGCTTGGTTTCGCTGGCATCTCTTGGGTATTCATCATCGACATCGCCACATTCCTCTTTGCCATCGGCGCCCTGCTCCTCGTTCACATCCCCGAACCTGAAACCACCGCCGAAGGACTTAAAAGCAAGGGCAGCCTTTGGAAAGAATCCGCTTACGGCTTCAAATACATCTGGGAGCGCAAAAGCCTCTTCTGGCTCCAAATGGTCTTCTTCTTCATCAACCTCACGGCCACTTTTGGATTCACCGTCGCGGCAGCCATGATCCTAGCCCGCACCAACAACGACACCGTCATTTTGGGATCAGTGCAATCCGCGGGAGCTGTGGGCGGAGTCTTGGGGGGAATGCTCCTCAGCGTGTGGGGAGGCCCCAAACGCCGCGTCCACGGAGTGCTGTTGGGGATGATTGGAACCAGCCTCCTCAACGCCCTCCTGATGGGCGTGGGGCGAGGTTTACCCGTTTGGGCAGCGGCATCCTTCATGGGAGCGTTGATCATCCCCATCCTCAACGGCTCTAACCAAGCCATCTGGCAGGCCAAGGTTGCCCCTGACTTGCAGGGACGGGTTTTCTCTGTGCGCCGGTTGATCGCTCAAATCACCGTGCCGGTGATCATGCTCCTGGCCGGCCCCCTGGCAGACTATGTCTTCGAGCCAGCCCTGGCAGAAGGCGGGGCACTGGCTCCCATTTTTGGGGGATTGGTGGGCACCGGCCCTGGGGCGGGGATGGGCCTCATGTTCGTCATCTCTGGCGTCTTGGGCGTTATCGTGGGCCTGGGCGGGTATATCTTCCCCCTCATCCGCAACGTAGAAGACATTCTCCCCGACCATGATGAGTTGGCTAAAGCCGAGGTGGTGGAGGTTGGTAGCGGTAAATAGGCCTTAATGCAAAACCCCAACGCTGATAAACGCGAACGAGTACGATCGTTGGACAGTTTTGCCCATAAGGTTATCCGTACAGATAGAAAAGTGCTTTCACGGGGAAAGGCAATCCAAGCATTTGGATTTGGAGCGCACGATGCGTTACACTTGGCCTGTGCAGAAGCAGCCCGCGCAGATTTCTTCCTGACTACAGATGATCGCTTAGTGCGCATTGCTAAACGCAAGGAAAAAGAACTCTATGTTCACGTTGCTAATCCATTGAATTGGTTGGAGGAAATGACAAAATGAATGTACAACAAATGACTCTTAATCAAATCCGATTTCTAGGAATAGAATCCCTCGCCCGCGATTTAGGTCCGGTGGGCATGGTGCGATTCTTGCAGCAATTCGAGACTGGGCTGGGGGATTACACTAGCGAACGAAAAGAATGGTTGCGTGATCAGGATATAAAGGCTTTAGGAAAAAAGATTATGGAGGAACAAAGATTACGTTACCCCAACTCCGAAATTGACCACGTGGGTGCGGCGTCCATATCCAACCCGTCGCGTTGACCCGCGCTGAAACGGTAGCACCCGGCCCCGGCGATCATGGCCGCGTTATCGGTACACAGCGCCAAGGGGGGAATTGAAACCGGGCAAATTGCCTCGGCCTGGATGGTCTCCCGCAGAAGCTGGTTGGCGGATACTCCTCCCCCTACCAAAATTTCGCTGGCCTTGAACTCTTTCGCGGCTTGGAGTGTTTTTCCCACCAAAACATCCACCACGGCCATCTGAAAACTAGCGGCTAAATCGGCCACGGGCAACTCCGCTTCCCTTTCTTCCAAACCGCGCACCACGCGCAAAACCGCCGTCTTCAATCCGCTGAAAGAGAAATCCAAGCTGCCTCCCAACCACGAGCGGGGGAAGTCGAAAGCCTCTGGGTCTCCCTCTTGGGCCGCTTTTTGAATGGCTGGCCCGCCTGGATACCCCAAACCGAGCAAACGCGCCACTTTGTCAAAGGCTTCCCCGGCGGCATCGTCCAGCGTGCCACCCAAGCGTTGGTACTGCAAGTGAGCGGTCATCAAGACCAATTCCGTATGTCCCCCAGAGACGATCAGAGCCAAAAGCGGGAACTGGGGCGGCTCGGCGGATTCCTTGCCCTCGTGAGTCAACCAAGCGGAGTACAAGTGCCCCTCCAGGTGATTGATGCCCAACAGCGGCAACCCGCTCCCCAGGGCCAGCCCCTTGGCCATATTGATGCCCACCACCAACGACCCGGGCAGCCCCGGCCCCCGCGTGACGGCTATCCCGTCCAAATCCCCCAAACGCAGATGAGCGTCTTTCAGGGCTTGCTCAACGATGGGATAAATGGCCCGAATATGTTGGCGGGAGGCCACCTCGGGGAAGACTCCCCCAAACTGGGCGTGCAACTCCACCTGCGAGGCCACCGCGCTGGATAAAATTGTGCATCCGTTTTCAACGACGGCCGCGGCGGTCTCGTCGCAAGAGGATTCTATGCCGAGGATGCGGGCGGTGGGTACGGTAGTGTTTGGTTTATTTGCTTCCATGTGTGTCTCGTATGATAAATCTTAGAACGGTACCTTGGAACTCTGGTATTCATTTGCGTAAACAAGATGCTCATCAAGAAAAACTTGGATGGCATAGTTAGAGGTTGGAGCAGGTATTGAAAAATTGTAAGGGGATTCTATTCTGAAGTTTTCTTTCTCGATAACTTTTTGCTTACCCCCAAATATATATTCAACTTTTAAAGAAAAAGGACCAGGCGACTCTGTGTCTGGAGAAAATGACAAAATCACTTTCCCAAAATCCAAACGCGCTGTCTCAATGAAAGTATGTTCACGAAAAAAGAGTGTGTTTTTGGTGGTGGATACAATCTTGTTATAATATTGATTTATTAATTCAGGTGAAAGCAAATGAAATAAAGTTTCTCGTTCTGCACCGGAGCGACAATAAATATACTGTAAATTATTCAAATTCAGTTTTTCAGGAAAAACAACTTCTGCATTACGGTGAAAAACAATGCTATCTCTTTGATGCTTATTTATATGCCCAGTGTGATAGATTTCATTCCATGGGAGATGCTTCAAATCTTCTGCTGTTGAAAAAGTTTGTGCTCTAGAACTTGCTAAATTCCCATCTGAAAATTCACAATCTACAAGTGCGAGGATTTCAGAAGCATCGAATAGAAAAAAGACAGGTGTCGGACAATGTACATCTTTATACGCTGGTCTTGTTAATAGGTTTTTCTCAGAAAGAATGCCTTCTGCGTAATATTGGGTAGGGGTTTTAGGCCTAAAATATAAACGCACTTTATCTTTTATGCTAGCTGATGTACCAGCTAATACAGAAGAACTACCGCTGCTAACTCCAAGTATTTCATTCTCTTCCGCGTACTTCCTGCTATATAAATATCCCTCTTGCAAAATACTAATAGCGTTGTGAATATCTGTGTAATGAAAAACAAACATCGGCCACCAACGCCGTTCTGTACGCTTTACCCAATCTTGCTCGGCTAAAGTGTCTAAAAATTGTTTTATCTCACTGGCATCTGGCTTCAGTTGCCTCATTCTTAAAACCCCATTTCAAATAAGGGTAATTGAGTAACCTCAGCACGTTCAAATGCTGCTGGAAGTATTTGTAATCCTGTAGCAGCGGTATTTCTCAAGTACTGATAATCATCTGCTACATGGACTGGAGTTATGTAATCTAAACTCGCCAAAATGGGAATGAGGTAAGATACTTCTCTATTTATATCGGGTGCTATTTTCCGCATAGAGAATCCATAGGTTCGGAGTTGTTGCCAAAAAGCCAACAGCGTTTCATACGGTATCAAATAGCTTGTATTACTGGCATGTACTTTTATTCCTTTAGGTTCGCTAGAAATTCTAGCAGTGAACGGACTTTTTCGAGCAATAGTTGCAAAAGTTGGTTTATCGTTTAGTAAGTCAACTAAATCTTCCCAAACTTCGCTAAAAGGTAAACTAGATGGTTCAGTCCTCAGCCACTTTCGCATAGATTTTTGATTCAAGTGTTCAATAAATTCACTTTCGCGGTCGGGGTGAATAAATACATCAATGGGTAAATTGCGAAGATATTTTTCCATTAATGGCCTCACTTGAGACTCAAAATCTAGTTGTCCGTTTCCGCAGCCCAAAGGTGGAAACGCTATACTATGGATGTCTAAATCTATATAACTTTCGACAAACTTTTTTAGCCCCGCTTCAATATAAGAAATTTTCGATGGATAACGCCAATGCTTCTTGGTTGGAAAATTTAGAACCCATTTATTAGGACTCTTATAAAGCCACAATTTTCCAATCTCAAATTGCCCTTGCTCACATAATTTTCGGTATTCTTTATACATCTCAGGGTATAGACGTTTAAATTCAAGAGCTACACCTTTCCCCATCACACCTACGGTATTAACTGTATTTACCAAAACCTGAGCTGGCGACTGGAATAAATTACCTCTCACATATAAAATCATAGCCTGCTCCTAGTAGATATATCCGTCCCATATATTTCCACGTCGTATAAGAATTATAGCAGAGAAAACAAAAACTCTCTGCGTCTCCGCGTTAAGTTTTTTATCTTTGCATCCTCTGTTTCTTCTGCACCCTCTGTGCCCTCACTCCCCCATCTCCAACACCAAATCCAGCGGATACTGTGCCAGCAGCTCAATCTCGCCATCCGGGCTGACCCAGAAAGTATTCTCCAGCCGGCAGCCCATTCCCCGTTCGGGATAATACAAACCAGGCTCAATGGTCGTCACCGTCCCGGGAGCGAGTCTATCGGCCTCGGTAGCGCCATGCCCAAAGCGGGGACGCTCGTGGATGTCCACTCCCAGGCCGTGGCCCAGACTGTGCACGTATCCCGATTGTAACTTGCCATCTTGGCGAATGGTACGGTGTCCCTGCGCCTCAAATAATTCACACGTCCGCTTTTGGAGGTCGGGAGCGTGGGCGTCTACTTCTAGTTCTGAGATAATCTGATGGTAGACGGCGTAAACGTCATCGTACAAAGCTTGCACATCGTCCGGGGCGTAGCCCAAGCACCAGGTGCGGGTGAAATCGTAAAAATAACCGCCCCCCGCCTCGCAGGGGAAAATGTCGAAGACAATCGTCCGGCCCAGGCGCAGCACATCCGTAGCCTCGCCGGAGTTGTGAGGCACACCGGCATCGCGCCCAATGGCAAAGATCACGCCCTCGGGGTTCTCCACGCCAGCCTCCGCCAGCCAGAGGTTGATCTTGGATTTCACGTCCCCGATGGTCAGCGGCTGACCATCCCCACGGAGCAGAGTCTCACTGGCGTCCACTTTGCAGGATGTCAGATAATCTGCCACGGCCCCGACCACGCCCACCGTCACCTGTCCCATTTGGCGAATGCGTTCCACCTCAGCCTCCCCCTTGGTGGCACGCGCTTCTAGCAGCACCGAGTTCGGCCCCTCCCCCACCAGGGTCAAGCCCGGCATCAGCTCTTGCAAAGCAGAGAAAACGCCCCAAGCGTCCCCGGCGTCCATCTTGCCATACAAGCCAATCCGCCCCTCGGTCAGCCCCACATCCCCCAGCATTTTCTGGTAGCGCAAAGCCATGGCACGCAAGTGATCCCCATCTGCCGCTTCGAGGAGTTTTTTATAATCATACTCCGCCAAATTTTTGGTCTTCAAACCGGTGTCCGCCGCCGCGTCTCGCTCCATGGGGCGATAAAATAAAATCGGCTCCTCTCCTCGTTTCTTGACCAAATCACCGCCGGTCATGTGCCCCCCGCCCGTCATATAATACATGGGTGAATTATGCTGCGCCGGGCCGGTGAACAGCAGGGCGTCTAAATTATTGGCTTTCATCAAATTATCGAGGTCTTTTTTCATGGGGATTCCTTTGCTATTATGTATCCAGATGCAACGCACTTCTAAAAACCTGAAGTGCAGTGCATCTTCGTTTATTGCGTCCCTAAAACGCTTTCTAAGGTCTTGAGTAAATCTTTTTCTTGGTGGAGGAGGACGGTGCGGGGATCCAGCGTGACACGTTCGTCTTGGATGCGGCCGATGACCGCCGGGGAGCGGCTCACCCCTGGTGAGCTAGTGCGCAGCCCGGCCAGTAGGGCCTGGGGATGGCTGACCCTGAACGTGAGTGCAAATGTGGGGAGGGATTCGCCCGGCAAGCTCCCGCCCCCCACCGTGGACTGTGTTTCCACGACCTCGCCACGCCCCAGCGCCTCCCGCCAGGCCTCGGCCCGGTGGCGGATTTCCTCCGGTTGGGCAGCTATCATCTGCCATAGTGGGATTTTCTCCTCCGCCTCTCCCTTGAGATAATGCAGCAGGGTGGCCGAAAGTGCGGCGAGGGCCATTTTATCGGCCCGAATGGCCCGCGCCAGAGGATGGTTCTTCAAACGCTCAATCAAATCACCCCGCCCCACGATGATGCCTGCCTGGGGGCCTCCCAGGAGCTTGTCGCCCGAGAAACACACCAAATCTGCCCCCTCTGCCAGGGATTCTTGCACCATGGGTTCGTGCTCGAGGCCGTATTTAGCTGTGTCTAAGAGTGCCCCGGAGCCGAGGTCATCGAAAACGTATAGACCCTGATTGTGGGCAACTTGGGCAATTTCTTTAAGTTCAGGCTCGGTGGTGAATCCCACTATGGCAAAGTTCGAGCGATGGGCGCGGAGGACTGCGGTGGTTTCCACATCGAAAGTTTGCTCGTAATCGCGGAGGTGAACGCGGTTGGTAGTTCCCACCTCGGTTAGCTCCGCCCCGGACTGGAGCATCACGTCGGGGATGCGGAATCCGCCCCCAATTTCTATCAACTGGGAGCGGGCAATGACCACCTTGTAACCGCTGGCCAGCGCTTTGAGCATCAGCAGCACCGCCGAGGCGTTGTTGTTCACCACCAGGGCGGCTTCAGCATCTAGCAGGCGGGTGAGCATCTCGTTAGCGTGTTCCAAGCGGGAGCCGCGTGTGCCTTTCTCCATGTCGAACTCTAGGGTGGAGTATTGGCCTCCCACGTCCCGGATGGCGTTCAAGGCGTCCACACTGAGGGGGGCGCGACCCAGGTTGGTGTGGAGGATCACGCCCGAAGCGTTGATGACGGGGTAAAGGGTGGGGGACGCCCAAACGTGCAGCTTGCGTCCAATATCCGCCAATAACTCATCCTGCCCCGGGATTTGGGCCTCACGCTCCAAGTTCGCGGAGCGGGCCTCCCCCAGCGTCTCCCGAATGGCCTGAACTGTCAGGTTGTGCCCGTAGGTGTCGAGATGGCTTTCGCCGAGGGAAGTTCCTAAGAGTGCATCAACGGATGGTAGGGAACGTAGATTTTTCATAGAAATAGCTCATAGGGTGAAACGTGAGGTGTGAAGACGTGAAACGTGAATACGTGAAACGTGAGATGTTCATTCTCCGTTTTTTCCTGGCCGCCACTGACTTCGTGTTTGCATTCGCATTAGGGCTTCGGCAAACAAAAAGCCCAAGCCCAAGACGACGGCCAAACCTGTGTTCAGCACTTGTCCCTTGTTCAGCCAAACCAAGGCGGCGACGTAAACCCCTACCCAAAGGGCTTCGCGGACTATCACGCCGTATTTTACGGGCGCATCGGTTGGAAAGCGCCAATTCAAAAAAGCGATGAATGGCAAAACCGTTCCGGTCAGGGCCACTACGATGGCGGCAAAGAAGAACCAACGCGGCCAAAGGGTAGGCATGGTTTGGGTTATCAGATACCATATACCACTCCATCCCCCAAGAGAGAGGATAATGGCGGCAGGTAGGGATGACGCTACAGAAGGGGGGTGATGGTTGGTCATGTATTCATTTTAGCATTGGTTGGTGTATTGGTAAACTGGGGAATTGGTAGATTGGGGGTTGGTGTATTGATAAATTGGGAAACTTGGGATTGGGTGGATGCGATAAACATGTTTCATTTGGCGCAATGATTAAGTTTCTAGCTACCCGACACTTTGGTAAAAGTAAAAACATAGAACGCGGGTTTGGCGGATGCGGCGGATAAACGCGGATTAAAAACTTTATAAATGGTTTAAATCCGCGCAAATCCGCAAAATCTGTGTCATCCGGTGCGCCACGAGGCGTGTACTTGCCAGTTGGTGAAAGT